>CAYZQZ010000601.1:0-2378 GCA_964480235.1 uncultured Reyranella sp.
GAGACCCTGCTGATCGACAAGGCCGCCCTCGATACCCACCTGAAGTCCATCACCGACCGACTGTTCGACCTCGGCTGCGAAGTACGTGGCGATGCGGAGATCCAGAAGCGCGACCCCCGTGTGACGCCGGCCACCGAGAAGGACTGGCGCACCGAATATCTGGCACCGATCATTTCGGTCGCCACGGTCGACGGCGTCGAGGGCGCGATGCATCACATCGGCAGCTACGGCAGCCAGCACACCGATTCGATTGTCACGAACAACGAGGCGACGGCGAAGCGTTTCCTGCAGGAAGTAGACAGCGCCATCGTCATGCACAACGCCAGCACCCAGTTCGCCGACGGCGGCGAATTCGGGCTGGGCGCGGAGATCGGCATCTCGACCAACCGCATGCATGCCCGCGGTCCGGTCGGGCTGGTCGAACTCACGACCTACAAGAACGTCGTGCGCGGCAAGGGCACCGTTCGCCCATGAGACCTAAGGCGTGAACTCGGCGCTTCATCCCATGCCGGGCGTACCGCGCGATACCGCGCGCCGCATCGGCCTGCTCGGCGGTTCATTCAACCCCGCCCATGGCGGCCACCTGCATGTCAGCCGGGAGGCGCTGCGACGCCTCGGGCTCGACGAAGTGTGGTGGCTGGTCTCGCCGCAGAACCCGTTGAAGAGCGACGACGGCATGGAGCCGCTGGCCACCCGCGTCGCCCGCGCTCGCCAGATCGCGCGCCATCCGCGCATCCGGGTCGAGGCGCCCGAACTTCTGCTCGGCACGCGCTATACGCTCGACACCGTCCGGGCGCTGAAGCGCCTGTACCCGAAGGCGCAGTTCGTCTGGCTGATGGGCGCCGACATCCTGCCCCAGCTCGTCGATTGGGCCGGCTGGCGCGAATTATTTGGGGCGATCCCGATCGCGGCCTTCGCGCGGCCGGGCTACGGCTACGCCGCCCTGCAGGCACCTGCGCCGCGCGCCTTCGCCGCCCACCGTGTGAATGTCGATCGGGCCCGCACACTCGCCTCTTGCGAGGCGCCAGCCTGGTGCTTTATCCCGAGCCGGCTGGATACCCATTCGGCCACGGCCATCCGTGCCGTGCGTCCACGCCGTGCCCGGACGACAGTTGTCGATGCCGCCCCCAATGCAGCTGCCAGATCGAAAGGAAAGACCATTAGCGACACACCCCGCTCCCTGCCCGACCGCCGCGCCGCCGTCGATGCCCTGCTCGCCCTGGTGCGCAAGTCGCTCGACGACGACAAGGCCGAGGACGTCGTCGTGATCGACCTCAAGGGCAAGTCGGCCTTCGCCGATTACATGGTCATCGCTTCGGGTCGCTCGAACCGCCAGGTCGTGGCGATCGCCGACCACCTCGCCGAAAAACTGAAGGCCGCCGGCCATGGCTATACGCCGGTCGAAGGCAAGCAGGGCGGCGACTGGGTGCTGGTCGATGCCGGCGACGTGGTGGTGCACGTGTTCCGTCCCGAGCCGCGCCAGCACTATGCGCTGGAAAAGATGTGGGCGATGGAAACCGAGGCCGCCGCCAAGCCCAAAGCCCCCCCGCGCACCCGGCGCAAGCGCGCCTGAAGCGACGGGCGGGTGAAGCTCACCATCGCCGCCGTCGGCCGCGCCGGACGCGGACCCGAGCGCGATCTGTACGAACACTATGCCGGCCGTATCCGCTGGCCGCTGACGCTCCGCGAAGTCGAGGAAAAGAAGAAGCTGCCGCCCGCGCAACTGATCGTGCGCGAAGGCGAGTTGCTGCTCGGGGCGGTGCCGCCCAAGGCCGTGCTGGTGGCGCTCGACCGCCGCGGCAAGACGATCGACAGCGCCGCCTTCGCAGAACGGCTGCAGCGCTGGCGTGACGACGGCGTGGCCGAGGTCGCCTTCCTGATCGGCGGGGCGGACGGCCATGGCGAGGGCCTGCTGGGAAAATCGAGCCTTGCCGTGTCCTTTGGCGCCATGACTTGGCCACACCTGCTGGCCCGGGCGATGCTGGCCGAGCAGATCTACCGCGCCCAGCAGCTTCTCGCCGGCCACCCCTACCACCGGGCCTGAAAGGGCCCCTCTCCGGGAGCCGGATCGGCGGTCAAATTGCCTCTGTTCTGACGAAAAACCGGGGCTACATTGGCTCCATGCCCATCGTCCTTTCCCGCCTGCTAACGGCCTGCGCGACCGCGGCCGTCCTGGTCGCCTTCACGGCCGCGGCCCAGACCCCGGCCACCGACAAGCCGGGCGACAAGCCCGCGGCAAAGCCGGTGCGCAGCATCCCGTATGTGTCGATCACCGGCGACGATGGCCGCCAGCGCCACTACGAGACCAATGCCATTCCGCTGCTCTACAACCGCGCCTGCTTTGGCTGGCGCATGTATCTCGGCGGCCCCAACCGCAC
>CAYZQZ010000602.1:0-2376 GCA_964480235.1 uncultured Reyranella sp.
TCCGGTCGAGATGGGGGTGATCGTCGAGGTCGAGGATGGCCCTGCCGGTCGCGTGGCTGCAGCCAAGCCGGCGGCGCGCAAGGCGGCGCCCAAGGCTGCCGCGAAGGCCAAGAAGAAGTCGGCCAGGAAAAAGAAGAGCTAGGGCTTTTGACCTGCAGGGGCGGCGGCTGCTAAGTCCGCCCGTCCCGACAGGAAAACCCATGCCAGCTTCGCCCAACAGTTTCCGCACCGGTCCCGACGAGCGCGGCCATTTCGGCATTTTCGGCGGCCGCTACGTCGCCGAAACGCTGATGCCGCTCATCCTCGAGCTGGAGAAGGCCTACAACGAGGCCAAGATCGATCCGGCGTTCCAGGGCGAACTCTCCTATCTGCTGTCGCACTATGCCGGCCGACCCAGCCCGCTCTACTACGCCGAGCGGCTGACCAGCCATCTCGGTGGCGCCAAGATCTATTTCAAACGCGACGAGCTCAATCACACCGGCAGCCACAAGATCAACAATGTGCTGGGTCAGGTGCTGCTGGCCAAGCGCATGGGAAAGACGCGCGTGATCGCCGAGACCGGAGCGGGCCAGCATGGCGTCGCCACGGCGACGGCCTGCGCGCTCTTCAACATTCCCTGCGTGGTGTTCATGGGCTCGGTCGACGTCGAGCGTCAGGCCCCTAACGTCTTCCGCATGAAGATGCTGGGCGCGGAGGTGCGGCCGGTGACGTCGGGCTCTTCGACGCTAAAGGACGCCATGAACGAGGCCCTGCGCGACTGGGTCGCGACCTGCGAGACGACTTTCTATTGCATCGGGACAGTAGCCGGACCGCATCCCTATCCGGCAATGGTGCGCGACTTCCAATGCGTGATCGGCAACGAGACGCGAGAGCAAATGCGGCAGGCGGAGGGTAGGTTGCCCGATACATTGGTTGCCTGCATCGGCGGTGGCTCCAACGCAATGGGATTGTTCCATCCCTTCCTCGACGACAAGTCCGTGCGGATCGTCGGCGTCGAGGCGGGCGGTAAGGGCGTCGAGACCGGCGAGCATGCGGCATCGCTGACCGGTGGCCGACCCGGCGTGCTGCACGGCAATCGCACCTATCTGCTGCAGGACAAGGAAGGCCAGATTACCGAGGCACATTCGATCTCGGCCGGTCTGGACTACCCCGGCATCGGGCCCGAGCACTCCTGGCTGAAGGAGCAGGGACGCATCGAATACGTATCTGCAACCGACGACGAGGCGCTGGCCGCCTTCCAGCTTCTGTGCAAGCTCGAGGGCATCATTCCCGCGTTGGAGCCGGCACATGCCTTGGCTCATGTGATCAAGCTCGCGCCGACGCTGCCCAAGGACAATCTCATGGTGATGAATCTTTGCGGTCGGGGCGACAAGGATGTGTTTGCCGTCGCCGAGCGGCTGGGAATGAAGGCCTGAGATGAGCCGCATTTCCACACGCTTCGCCAAGCTCAAGGCCGACAAGCGGGCGGGTCTCGTTGCATATGTCAGCGCCGGCGACCCCGATCTCGCCACCAGCTACGAGATCCTGAAGGGCCTGCCCAAGGCGGGTGCCGACGTGATCGAACTCGGCATGCCCTTCACCGATCCGATGGCCGATGGACCCTCGATCCAGCTCGCGGGCCAGCGTGCGCTGAAGGCCGGCATGACGGTCGACGGCACCTTCGACATGGTGCGGCGTTTCCGCAAGGAGACCGGCGACGACGCCACGCCGATCCTGCTGATGGGCTATTACAATCTGGTTTACCAGCGCGGCCCCGAGCGCTTCTGCAAGGACGCCGCAGCGGCCGGCGTCGACGGATTTATCCTGGTCGATCTGCCGCCGGAAGAGGCCGACGAACTGAAGCCGCACGCCACGAAACATGGACTCGATACGGTTCTGCTGACGGCCCCGACCACCGACGACAAGCGCTTGCCGGCCGTGCTCAAGTATTCGGCAGGATTTGTCTATTTCGTCTCGGTGCTCGGCATCACGGGAACCAAATCGGCGACAGAAGATGCGGTACGCACGCACGTATCGCGTATCAGGCGCCATACCGACCTTCCGATCGGTGTGGGTTTCGGCATAAAGACTCCCGAGCAGGCCGCCGCCGTTGCGCGACACGCCGACGCAGCGGTCGTCGGCACGGCGATCGTCGATCGCGTGAAGATGGGCCTCGATGCAAACGGCAGGCCCAAGGCCGATCTCGTGCCGAACCTGCTGGCCTTCGTGAAGTCGCTGGCCGACGGCGTACGCGGTGTGACCAAGCCGTAACTGTCAGGCAGACTTCATCTGCCGAACATTGTTTTGCCTCGTTCCTCCTCCCACATGTGCGCCGTCGAAACAGCGCAGCGAGGAGGACAGGATGCAACAGGCCGCCACCGAACGTCGTAAGAGGCT
>CAYZQZ010000603.1:0-2367 GCA_964480235.1 uncultured Reyranella sp.
GTGCGCGGCGAGCTGCGAGCCTACGGCGGCAACCTCGCGCGCAAGAAGGAGATCGTGGCGCTCAACAAGACCGACGCCATGACCGAAGAGGACATCGAGACCAAGCGCGCCCAGCTTGCCCGGGCCAGCCGCAAGACCGTGCACGTCATCTCCGGCGTGTCCGGAGCGGGCGTGCAGAAGCTGCTGGGCGAGCTGATGAAGCTCGTCGAGGCCCAAACCAAGGCCAAGGAAGCCGCCTGATCGTGCTGACCAGCTCAAAACGGCTGGTCGTGAAGATCGGCTCATCGATTCTCGTCGACGAAAAGAAAGGCGAGATCCGCCGCGACTGGCTGGAAGCGCTGGCGCGCGACGTCGCGCGTCTGCACAAGAAGGGTTGCGAGATCGTGCTGGTGTCCTCGGGCGCCATCCGCCTCGGCCGCGCCCAGCTCAAGCTCGCGTCGGGTGCGCTGAAGCTTGAGGAAAGCCAGGCCGCCGCGGCGACCGGCCAGATCCGCCTCGCGCACGCCTACCAGGAAGCACTCGCGACCCACGGCATCACCGTGGCCCAGGTCCTGCTGACCCTCGACGATTCCGAGGAGCGCCGACGCTATCTCAACGCGCGCCAGACCATGGCGACCCTGGTCGGGCTGAAGGCGATCCCGGTGATCAACGAGAACGACACGGTCGCGACCGACGAAATCCGCTTCGGCGACAACGATCGCCTCGGGGCACGCGTGGCCGAGATGATTTCCGCCGACACCCTGGTACTGATGTCGGACATAGACGGCCTCTATACCGGCGATCCCCGCAGCGACAGCACGGCGGTGCACATTCCCGAGATCCGCGAGATCACGCCCGAGATCGAGGCCATGGCGGGCGCCGCGGCCTCGGAACTGTCCAACGGCGGCATGGTGACCAAGCTGATGGCGGGCCGCATCGCCATGGGGGCTGGTTGCCGCATGGCCATCTCCGACGGCCGCCCCGTCGGCGCACTGGGCGCTCTGATCGACGGCAAGGCCAAGTGCAGCTGGTTCCTGCCCGAGGGCTCTCCCCTCTCGGCGCGCAAGAAGTGGATCGCAGGGTCGCTCAAATCCGCCGGCACATTGGTGGTCGACGACGGCGCCGTGAAAGCACTGGCCCAGGGCAAGAGCCTGCTGCCGGCGGGGGTCACCGGCATCGACGGCGAGTTCAAACGCGGCGACGTGGTCGAGGTAAAGGACAAGGGCGGCAAGGTGCTGGCCCGCGGACTGGTGGCCTATGCCGCCGAGGACGCGCGCCGCATCGCCGGCCACAAGAGCCGTGAAATCGAGAAGCTGCTGGGGTTCCGCGGCCGGGATGAAATGGTCCACCGCGACGACCTCGTGGTCGAATGACGGTATAATGAGCAGCCGATGAACGTTCAGACCAAACCCGCCGAAGACGCCGCCCAGATCGTGGCGGAGCTCGGCCGGCGTGCGAAGAGCGCCGCCGCAGCGCTGCGCAACGCCACGACCGAGGCCAAGAACAAGGCCCTGGCCGAGGCCGCGCGCCTGATCCGCGCCGAAAGCGCAGCGATCCTCGTTGCCAACGCACTCGACATCGCAGCGGCAAAGAAGGCCGGCATGAACGAGGCCATGCAGGACCGCCTGCTGCTCAATCCGGCGCGGGTCGAAGGCATGGCCAAGGGGCTCGACGACATTGTCGCCCTGCCCGATCCGGTCGGCGCCCTGGTCGAGGAATGGCAGCGGCCGAGCGGGCTCTCGATCAGCCGCGTGAGGGTGCCGATCGGCGTGATCGGCGTGATTTACGAAGCCCGCCCCAACGTGA
The DNA here is from genome assembly GCA_964480235.1 of uncultured Reyranella sp. GTDB lineage: Bacteria > Pseudomonadota > Alphaproteobacteria > Reyranellales > Reyranellaceae > Reyranella. Next base: position 1,786 of record CAYZQZ010000603.1, read on the forward strand.
CCGCCGATGCCGGCGCCCTGTGCATCAAGTCGGGCAATGTCGTGGTGCTGCGCGGCGGCTCGGATTCCTTCCATTCCTCGCGCGCCATCGTCGAACTGCTGCGCCGCGCATTGAAAAGCGCCGGCCTGCCCGAGGACTGCGTGCAGCTCGTGCCGAGCACCGATCGCGCCCTGGTCGGCGAGCTCCTGAAGGCGATGGACTGGCTCGACCTGATCGTGCCGCGCGGCGGGCGCTCGCTGATCGACCGCGTGACGGCCGAGAGCCGCGTGCCCGTGCTGCGCCACTACGACGGCATCTGCCATGTCTACGTCGACCGCGACGCCGACCTCGCCATGGCGCGCGACATCGTGGCCAACGCCAAGATGCGCCGGGTCAGCGTCTGTGGCGCAGCCGAGACGCTGCTGATCGACCGCGCCGCGCTCGACACCCATCTCGCGCCGATCCTCGAGCGGCTGCATGCACTGGGCTGCGAGGTGCGCGGCGACGCCGAGGTGCAGAAGCGCGATCCTGAGGCGCTCGCCGCCACCGAGAAGGACTGGCGCACAGAATATCTCGAGCCGATCATCTCGGTCGCCACGGTCG
>CAYZQZ010000604.1:0-2362 GCA_964480235.1 uncultured Reyranella sp.
GCGCGACGACCGAAGCCCATGTCAGTACCGGTCGAAGGCGCGCTTCGGTCCGGGCCATGTGCCCTCGGGCACCGCGGGCTTCACCGTGCCGTTGGCGGGCACGGTATCGGGCGTGTAGGGGCCGCTGACGCCCTGCGGCCGCTCGGCGCCCTTCACCGTCACGCGCTCCATGGTGCGGCGCGCGGGGTAGTAGTCGTGCACGGCATAGTGCTGGACCGAGCGGTTGTCCCACATCACCAGCGTGTTGGGCTGCCACTTCACCCGGAGCTGGTACTCGGGGATCGTGGCCTGGCGATAGAGGAATTCGAGCAGCGCCTCGCTCTCGTCGGCTTTCAGTCCCTTGATGCGCGTGCAGAACTGGCGATTGACGTAGAGCACGCGGCGGCCGGTGACGGGATGCACCCGCACCACCGGATGCCACGGGTTGGGAAACTGGTCTTCCAGCGCGCGCAGCTTGGGCCGATCGCTTTCGCCGAACAGCGGCCGCCACGGTTTGAAGTCGTGCTGCGCCTCTAGCCCGTGGATGTGCTGCTTCATGCGTTCGCTGAGCCCGCGATAAGCGGCGCTCATGCTGGCGAACATCGTGTCGCCGCCGGTCTCGGGCACGACCTTGGCGCGCAGGATGGTGGCGAGCGGCGGGGTGGCGCGGAACGTCTCGTCGACGTGCCAGATGTCGGTCAGGGCCGGCGGATTGTCGGCCGAATAGTCGAGGATGATGACCTCGGGCTTGTCCGGCAGGTTGGGCGAGAAGGGATGGATCGACAGCTCGCCGAAGCGCGCGCCGAACGCCATCTGCTGGTCGACCGTGATGTCCTGGTCGCGCAGCACGATCACCTCGTAGTTGACGAAGGCATCGTGAACGGCCCTGAACTGCTCGTCGGACAGCGGATGCCTGAGGTCGATGCCTTCGATCTCGGCGCCGATGAAGCCGTTGATGGGCTTTACGCGAACTTTTACTTCGCTGTGCAGCACGGCTGCCGAGCGTTTGGCCGTTTGGGCCGCCATCGCTTCCTCCATGCTTCTTGTTGCGCTAATTCTAGCCCCATCAAGGTGGGGGAACCATGGCAAGCGGGCTGGAAAACGAATACGTGACGCTGCACGAGATCGTGAAAGCGGCGAAAATCCGCCTCAATGCCAACATCTGGGACTACCTGATCGGCGGCACGGAGACTGAAACGACGCTCCGACGCAACCGCATGGAGCTCGATTCCATCGCCTTTAAGCCGCGCGTCCTGCGCGACGTCTCGACGATCGATCCCTCGTCGGAGCTCTTCGGCAAGAAGCTGCGCATTCCGGTGCTGCTGGCGCCGGTGGGCTCGCTCGAATCCTTCGAACCCGGCGGCGGCATCACCGTGGCCAAAGGGGCGGGTGCTGCCGGCGTCGGCATGCTGATCAGCTCGGTGACGACCTTGAAGCTCGAGGACATCGTCAAGGGCGGCGCGGGGCCCAAGATCTACCAGCTCTATGTGCGCGGCGACGACAAGTGGGTTGCCGAGCGGGTCAAGCAGGCGATGGGCGCGGGCTACGACGCCTTCTGCATCACCGTCGATACCCAGGTCTATTCGCGCCGCGAGCGCGACATCGCCAAGCGCTTCGTGAAGTCGTGGCGCACGGCCGCCACCGGCCAGGATCATCAGGCTGCGTTCTCCTGGGACAACTACAAGCGCGTGAAGGACCAGTTCCCGGACGTGAAGTTCATGCTGAAGGGCCTGGGTTGCGCCGAGGATGCCGAGATCGCGATCAAGGAAGGGACGTGGGCGGTCTACTGCTCGAACCATGGCGGGCGCCAACTCGACCATGGCCGCGGCTCGGCCGGCGTGCTTCCCGAGATCGTCGACGTGGCGAAGGGCAAGGCGAAGATCGTGGTCGACGGCTCGTTCAGCCGCGGCAGCGACATCGTCAAGGCGATCTGCATGGGGGCGGACTGGGTCGGACTGGGCCGGCTCTACTGCTACGGTCTCGCCGCCAACGGCGCGGCCCGCATCGAGCGCGTCGTCGAGTTGCTGGAAGAGGAAATGAAGGAGGTGATGGGCCTGCTCGGCGTCACCTCGCTGAAGCAACTCGACAAGAGCTACATCGCCAAGAGCACGCCGACCAATCAGGCCGGCGTGCACTCCGCTTTCCCGCTACTTCATGAGGGGTACTGATCGATTGCCCACCCTTCGAGACGCGGTCCTGCGGACCGCTCCTCGGGGTAAGGCAAATCGTTTCGACAAATCACCTCATCCTGAGGAGCACGCCGGAGGCGTACGTCTCGAAGGATGGGCTACGCACCTTAGCCGCGCCCGACGAACGGCATCTTGGTCGCCATCACGGTCATGAACTGAACGTTGGCGTCGAGCGGCAGGCTGTCCATGTAGAC
>CAYZQZ010000605.1:0-2352 GCA_964480235.1 uncultured Reyranella sp.
CATCTGGGCATGGGCGAGAAAGCCGCGCAGCGCGCCGTGCGCTTCGGCCTGTCGCATGCCATGTAGGTCAATCCGCGAATCAATCGCCAACACGCCGCGAACGACCCGGCGGCGCTCGTGCCGATCAATCGGCTGCAGTGGCGGAATGGCCGGCGGTGGGGGTGGCGCGGGCGGCACATAGGCCGGCAGGCCGGTCTTGAACACGCCGTTGGTGTCGCGAAAGCCGCCGTCGGTGACGATGCCGGCGGCGCCGCGCGCCTTCAGCCGGCCGATATAGAGATCGCCGGCGGACGCCGCCCGGCTGTCGCCGCGGCTGTCGATCACCAGCACGTGACCCGGCGGGCACTCTTCCATCGCCTGCGGCTGGATCATCGATCGGTTCTTGGAATTGGGCCCGTCCATGTCCTCGCGCGAGGGGATGAACCGCATCGTGTAGGCGATGCCGACCATCGGCGGCTGCTCGTCGCGCACCGGCCGGACGTCGAACAGGGTCATGCTCTTGAGGCCGCGCCGGTTCAGCACGCCGGTCAGCGTCGAGGTCCCGACCTTGGCCAGGGTCTCGCGGAGTTCCTTGGACAGTTCCTTCATGCGTTTCTCCCTCTCGTCACCGACCGTAGCCAGTTCCGGTATCGCTGCGCAAATCGCGGTTTCGCATCGCTCCTGCGTGCTTTCCCGCGGTGACGCGCGACCATAGCATCGCCACCATGGCAATCACCGGCCGACAGTGGCTGATCCTGCTGTCGGTGCAGTTCACGACCATCCTGTTCGGTCTGACGGCCACCAGCGTCACGGTGATCCTGCCGCAGCTCAAGGGCGCGCTGTCGGCAACGCAGGACCAGATCTCCTGGGTCCTGACCTTCAACCTGGTCGCCACCGCGATCACGACGCCGCTCACCGGCTGGCTGGCGGCGAGACTCGGCTGGCGCACCCTGATGGTGGTTTCGGTTGCGGGCTTCACAGCGGCCTCGATGCTGTGCGGCCTCGCAAGCTCGCTGGAAACCCTGCTGGCGCTGCGCGTGATGCAGGGCGCGTTCGGCGCACCGATCTTTCCCATGGGCCAGACCATCGTGCTGACCTCGTTCCACCGCAGCCAGCACCCCTTCATCATCATGATGTGGGGCGTCGGCGGCGTGATGGGGCCGATCATCGGCCCGACCTTCGGCGGGCTGGTGTGCGACTATCTGAGCTGGCGCTGGACGTTCTTCCTCATCCTGCCGCTCGGCGTGCTGGCCGGCCTGCTCGCCTTCGCCGCGCTCAACGACGAGGAGAAGGGCCGTGCGCGGCCGTTCGACTACACCGGCTTCGCCTTCATCGCCATCGCCATCGCGGCGGCCCAGCTGATGTTCGACCGCGGCCAGCGCAACGACTGGTTCGAATCGCCCGAGACAATCGCCGAATGCGCCGTGGCGGCCGTGTTCTTCACGATGTTCGCGCTGCACACCTTCACTTCGCGCGCGCCGCTGTTCGAGCCGGCGACCTTCCGCAACCGGAACTTCGCGGTCGGCATCGTGGTCGCGCTGATCATGGGCATGCTGCAGTACGTGCCCATGGTGCTGTTCCCGCCGCTGCTGCAGGAGTTGCAGGGCTATCCCGAGCGCACCATCGGCTATCTCGTCGCCTCGCGCGGCATCGGCAACCTGCTGTCGTTCTGCATCGTGGCGCAGCTCACCAAGTTCGATGCCAGGCTCTGCCTGTTCATCGGCCTGTCCATCCAGGCGATCGCCGGCACGCTGATGGGCGGGCTCGATATGCAGGTCACGATCGAGAGCGTGATCTGGAGCAACGTCCTGCACGGCTTCGGGTTCGGCCTCTCCTACACGCCGATGGCGGTGCTCGCCTTCTCGACCATGCCGACCCAGTACATGACGCAGGGCAACGCGATCTTCGCGCTGATCCGCATGCTGGGCTCGAGCGTGTTCGTGTCGCTCACGCTGGTCGTGTTTACCCACTCGATGGCCGAGGCCAACGTCAATCTGGCGAGCTCGATCACCCTCTTCACCCGCGACCTGGTGGCGCCGTGGGTGCAGGCGGTCGGCTATCTCGGCGAGGGCCAGGTGCAAGCCCGCCTCGCCGCCGAGATCCAGCGGCAGGCCAGCATGATCGGCTACATCAACGCCTTCCACCTGATGACGCTGGTGCCGCTCCTGACCGCGCCGCTCGCCTTCCTGTTCGTGATCCGACGATCGTCGGAGCCGAACTAGGGCTTCTTCTGTGTGTAGGCGCCGCCGGAGTTGGCGGCGCGCACCTCGGCAGCCGATTTGGCCTTGCGGATAACTTCCAGCCGCCGCGCCTCGTCGTCGAGCATCGCCTTGGCGTTCTTGACTACCGCCGGCGCGTGATGCGGCGGGAACT
>CAYZQZ010000606.1:0-2345 GCA_964480235.1 uncultured Reyranella sp.
GGCGCCTTCAAGGAGAACCCGCTACGCGACATCTGCACCGCGCTCGGCATCGAGGACCTGTCGAGGAAGGACCACCTCAAGGACCTCGCCTGCCAGATGAAGGCGCGCGACGAGCTGCAGACCATCTTCCGCCAGAACTTCGCGCGCAACAGCACGGCGCACTGGATCAAGCGGCTGGAGGAGCAGGACCTGCTCTGCGCCCCGGTGCGCTCGCTGGCCGAGGCGCTCGACGACGAGCAGACCGCCGCCAACAACATGGTGGTCGGCGGCTTGCTGGCCCCGCCCATTCACATGTCGGGCGGCGGCTTCGAGGTGCGTCATGCGCCGCCAGCCCTCGGGCAGCACTCGAAGGACATCCTGGCCGAGCTCGGCTACGACAAGGCGCGGATCGACAAGCTGGCGAGCGAAGGCACTGTTCAATGATGAGGAATGGGCAGTGACCGTCAACTTCACCGTCGCCGACCACATCGCCCGCGTCACCATCGACCGGCCCGAGGCGCTCAACGCCGTCAACACCGCGACCGAGGCCGAGCTGCGCCGCGTCTGGGACGAGATCGAGAAGCGCAGTGACATCCGCGTGGTCGTGCTCACCGGGGCCGGCGATCGCGCCTTCTGCGCCGGCGCCGACCTCAAGGATGTGGGTAAGGAGGGCGTCGCCTACTGGGCCGACAACCGGCCCGGTGGCTTCGGCGGCCTCAGCCTGCGCACCACCCTCGACGTGCCGGTGATCGCCCGGGTCAACGGCCACGCGCTGGGTGGCGGCTTCGAGATGGTCCTGGGCTGCGACATCGTCATCGCCGCAGAGGAGGCGACGATGGGCCTGCCCGAGCCGCGGGTCGGCCGCCTGCCGCTCGACGGCGGCATGATCCTGCTGTCGCGCATGATCCCGGAGAAGCTGGCCATGGGCGTGCTGCTCACTGCGCGCCGGCTGCCGGCGGCCGAATGGGCCAAGCTCGGCATCGTCAACGAGGTGGTGCCGCGGGCGAAGCTCGACGAGGCCATCGAACGCTGGACCGCCGACATCCTGGCCTGCGCCCCGCTCTCGGTGCGGGCGATCAAGCAGATCGTCCGGCGCACGAAGCACCTGACCCCGGTGGAAGCCCAGGCCCAGCGCCTGCCCGCCCTCGTCGCCGCCCTTGAATCCGAAGACGGGCTCGAGGGTGTGCGCGCCTTCCAGGAGAAGCGCAAACCGGTGTGGAAAGGCCGCTGACGCGGCACGCCCGGCATGACCTACGTCATCACCGCCGCCTGCATCGATGTGAAGGACGGCGCCTGCATGAAGGCCTGCCCGGTCGACTGCATCTATATCGGCGGGCGGATGATGTACATCCACCCGACCGAGTGCATCGATTGCGGCCTCTGCCTCTCGGTCTGCCCGGTCGACGCGATCTACGAGGACCACGACATCCCCGAGCGCTTCAGGGCGTTCACTGAAGTGAACAGGGAGTTTTTCGGGCCATCAGTGACCGGCTGGGGCGAGCCCGGCGGCGCGATGGCCAAGGGGCCATCGACGCTCGATCATCCGACGGTCGCCGCCCACCCGCCCCAAAAGCCGTAAGCGTCGCCCGCTATTTGGGCGCCTCCTGCGCCGCCTGCGCCTTGCGCACGGCTTCGCTCACCCGGGTGATCGGTCCCTTCAGGCCATCGAGGGTGCTCTTGAGCTTCACGCTGTCCATGAAGACCCGGTCGATACCCAGGCCCTGGTAGCGCTCGGCAAGCTCGGGATCGTCCATCGCGGTGCGCAGCGCGCTGGCGATGACATCGACACGGTCCTTTGGCATGCCTTTGGGCGCGAAGGCGATGATCCGCTCCTCGAAGACCGTATTGGCGCCGACCTCGCGCGCCGTCGGGACCTGGGGCAGATCCGGCGCCCGTTCTTCGGAGAACATGACCAGCGGCCGGATGCCCTGGGGCTCGTAGAGGAGCAGCTCGGGGCCCGAGAACAGCGAGATCTCCGTGTGCTTGCCCAGGAGAGACTTGAGCCGCACGGCGCCGCCGCCGGCCTGCACGTAGCGGAACCGCACGCCCGCGTCCTGCTGGAACATCAGCGGCACGAAGTGCGGCAGCAGCCCGATATTCATGGCCACCGTGATGGTGTCCGGCTTGGCCTTGGCCTCGGCGAGCACGTCCTGGATGGTCTTGAAGCGGCTGTCGGCCGGCACACCCATGCCGACCTGCGTGCGGCCGACCTGGCCGATCAGCTCGAAGGCGCTGTGGTCGTAGTCGACGACGCCCATGGCGGGCGCGGTCAGCAGGCCCATGTGGAACATGCCGATCGTGTAGCCGTCGGGCTCGGCATCCCGGACCTGCCTTGTGCCGGTGCTGCCACCGGCAGCCGCGATTCC
>CAYZQZ010000607.1:0-2343 GCA_964480235.1 uncultured Reyranella sp.
CGAGGCCGGCCTGCGCTTCGTCAGCGGGCACCGGTTGCTCGATCACTATGACGATCTGATCCATCCGCCCGCGACCTGCGCGATGCTGGCGGCGATCGCCAATCCGCTGCTGCGCGAGACCGCGCGCGACTTCCTGCGGCCCAAGCGCCTGCGCTTCGATCTCTACCTCAAGGGCGAGCCCGCAACCGCCGATCCCGACGCACTGGCGCGGCAACGCTTCGTGCTTGCAGCGCCTGCGACCGATCCCAAACTCGACGCCCCGCCCTATCGCGCGATCCTGGAACGGTTGGCCGCCGACGGGGGACAGCCCTGCCGCCTCGACGAACTCGGCGTCCCGGGCACCGATGCGATTCGTACTCTTGCGCCGCTGATCGACGCCGGCGTCCTGCAGCCCGCACAATCGGATGATGCGATCGCAGTCGCGGCACCCGCCTGCGCACGCCTCAACGAAGACGTGCTTCGGCGGTCCCTGACAGGCGACGACATTCACTTCCTCGCCTCGCCCGTCACCGGCGGCGGCATTCAACTCAGCCGCCCGGAGCGGCTGTTCCTTCTCGCCTGGCAGCAGGGCGCACGCACGCCGAACGACTGGGTGAAGGCAGCGACGGCCGCGCCGTTGTCGGTCGAAACGCCGGTGCCGCAACTCCTGAAAGAGGCCCTTTATTTTCAGACCCGCTTGCCCATGCTGCGGGCGCTGCGCCTCATCGGATAACCCACGCCCGCCGCTGGCCGCAGATCACCTCACGTCGGCGAGCAGGGCCGGCGTCACGCCCAGCTGATCCACGAGTTGCTCAAGCTTGCGTCGAGCGACGGGGTTGCTCTTCTGGTGGCGCGTCGCGAGGATCAGTTCGTTCTTGAGCGAATGCTCGAGGCCGGTGAACTCGGTCACGCGCACCTTGTAGCCGTGCATTTCCAGCACCAGCGAGCGAATGACGTTGGTGACGTGTGCGCCGAACTCGCGCCGATGGATATTGTGGCGCCAGAGCTGCTCCAGCGGGCCGGTGCTGGCTCCCAGCAGCGTGGCCACCTCCGCCTGACAGCACGGGACGAGCGCGATCACCTTGGCCTCGTGGTGAAGAGCGAACCGGATGGCATCGTCCGTCGCCGTGTCGCAGGCATGAAGGGCGGTCACCGTGTCGGCGCGGCCGCCGGGCAGCGTCGTGCCGGCAATCTCGCCGCAAACGAACGTCATGCGCGTGAAGTTGCTTTCCCTCGCCAGCTGTTGCGATTTCTCCACGAGTTCGGCGCGCACGTCGACACCGACGATGCTGCCGCGACCCAGCGGGCCGATCACCAGATCGTAGAGGATGAATCCCAGATAGGATTTCCCGGTGCCGAGGTCGGCGATCACCGCATCCGGGTTTTCGGCGAGCAGGCCATCGAGGGACGGGCGGAGAAGCTGCACCAGATGAAGCACCTGCTTCAGCTTGCGCCTGGCGTCGTGATTGAGGCTGCCGTCGCGGGTGAGAATGTGCAGCGCCTTCAGCAGCGCGACGGATTTCTCCTGCGCCTGGCCGGGCCAGATTTCGGCCAGGACCCTCTTCGCATTGAGAATGTCGGTGCGCTCACGCGACATGGTGGGCTTGCCTCCGCCTGTCATCTGCTGCCTTCGCCGGCGTCGGACAGGCTACCGACGCCAAAGGGCGCCTGCAAAGTTCACTTGTAGGACTGAGCCAGCGTGACGTAGCCCGCGGCGATGCGCTTGAACGTCTCGTAGTCCTTCTCGGTGAGATCGCGCAGCTTGCGCGCCGGATTGCCTGCCCACAACTCGCCCTTGCGCACGATCTTGCCCGGCGTCACCAGCGCACCGGCCGCGACCATGGCCTGGCTCTCGACCACCGCGCCGTCGAGCACCGTCGAATGCATCCCGATGAAGGCGCCATCCTGCACCTCGCAGGCGTGCAGCAGCACCATGTGGCCGACCGTGACGTCCTTGCCGACGATCGTCATCAGGCCGCGCGCCGCGACATGCACGACGGTGCCGTCCTGCAGGTTGGAGTTCTCGCCGATCCGGATTCCGGGACCGTCGCCGCGCAGGATGCAACCGAACCAGATGCTGGCGTTGGCGGCGATCTCGACGTCGCCGACCAGGGTTGCGTTGACGGCGATGAAGGCCGCGGGATCGACCTTGGGAACGAATCCCTTGTGGGGAACGATGAGCCCAGATCCAGACGACATTCCGGCCATCGCCGCCCTCCGCCACAAATGCGAAGGGCGCCACTGGGGCGCCCTTCGACCAACTTGATTTGAGCTTAACGCTTCGAGAACTGGAAGCGGCGACGCGCACCGGCGCGGCCGTACTTCTTGCGCTCGACCACGCGGCTGTCGCGGGTGAGGAAGCCG
>CAYZQZ010000608.1:0-2338 GCA_964480235.1 uncultured Reyranella sp.
GGACGTCAGCTGGGGCATCCAGTTCCAGTCGCCAGTCTTCTCGCTGCTGATCGCCTATCTTTTTTTTGCCGTGGGTCTCAATCTCTCCGGCGTGTTCGAGATCGGCGGACGGTTTGCCGGCATGGGACAGAGCCTGGCGGCTCGCGGCGGGACGGTCGGTGCGTTTTTCACCGGCGTGCTGGCGGTCCTCGTCGCCACGCCTTGTACCGCTCCCTTCATGGCGGCGGCCCTCGCCTTTGCCCTGGTCCAGCCCGCGCCGCAGACCGTGGCGGTGCTGCTGGCGATGGGTCTCGGTCTTGCGCTGCCCTATCTCGCGTTGACGCTCACGCCCTCCCTGCAGCGCTTCCTGCCGCGGCCCGGGCCGTGGATGGACCGGCTGCGGCAGTTCCTCGCCTTCCCGATGTATGCCTCCGCCGTCTGGATGATCTGGGTGCTGACCCAGCAGACCGGCGCCGACGGCGTTCTCTATGCTCTGGGCGGCATGGTGCTGATCGCCTTTGCCGCTTGGCTGGCACGCGTCGGCGGTCCGTCCTCGACGGTCCTGTGGCTGCGCCGAGGCGCGGCGGCCGCGGCGGTCCTGCTGGCCTTCGCGGTCACGTTGAAGCTACAGAATCCCTCGGCGACGGCCGCCTCGGCGTCGGGCGGGCCCGTCAGCGGCGTGAGCTTCGAGGGCTGGGAGCGCTATTCGCGCGCCGCTGTCGAGCAGGCCCGCACTTCGGGCAAGCCGGTTTTCGTCGACCTCACCGCCGCGTGGTGCATCACCTGCCTGGTCAACGAGCGCGTCGCGCTCGAGACGGCAGCGACGAAGCAGGCCTTCGAGCGCACCGGCACGGTGAAGCTGAAAGGCGACTGGACCAACAAGGATCCCGAGATCAGCGCGCTCTTGAAGGAAGTCGGCCGTGCCGGCGTGCCGGTCTATCTCTACTGGGCGCCGGGCGCGCAGACGCCGAAGATCCTGCCGCAGATCCTGACCGAATCGCTCGTCATCTCCGAACTCGGCCAACCCGGGAGACCCGCATGCAAAGGCGATGTTCGCTGCTGATCGGCGCGGCCGCACTGGCCCTGGCGCCTGCGGCCGTTCATGCCAACGCCGAACTCGACACGCCGGCACCGGACTTCACCGGCACCGACAGCAACGGCAAGACATGGTCGCTGGCCCAACTGAAGGGCAAGGTCGTGGTCATCGAAGTGACCAACCACGACTGCCCGTACGTTCGAAAGCACTACAACTCCGGCAACATGCAGGCCCAGCAGCGCGAGGCTGCCGCCAAGGGAGTGGTCTGGCTATCACTCGTGGCCTCGGGGCCGGGCATGGAAGGCTATGTCGAGGGGCTCGAGGCCAACGAGATCACCACGCGGCGCGATGCCCATCCCGCCGCCGTCCTGCTCGACCCGCAGGGCACGATCGCCCGCGCCTACGGCGCCACGGTGACCCCGCATATGTTCGTGATCGATGCCCGGGGCATGCTCGTCTACAAGGGCGGCATCGATTCGATCCGCTCGTCGAATCCGGACGACGTACCGAATGCCAGACAGTACGTACGCGCCGCGCTGGAGGACGTGCTGGCCGGCCGCAAGGTCGCTGAACCGTCCACCCGACCATATGGTTGATCAGTGAAATACGTCCGCAGTTAGCGGCTCCCTTTCTCTCCGAACATCGACGGCAGCAGCGCGCCGACGGCGGCAATCAGGCAGAACAGCCCGATCCACAGAGCGCGGCGGCGCCAGGAAGCACGACCTCAGACGTCGGCGATACGCTTGCCGCTGTCAGGTTCGAACAGATGCAGGTTGCGTCCCTCAGCGTTGAAGCGCCGCCGCTCGCCGGGACGGGCGATGACATGCCCCGACTGGCGCACCGTGATCAGCGAACGGTCGCCGCCGAACTTGCCGTGCAGCAGCGTGTCGGCGCCGAGCGGCTCGGCCATCTCGATCTCGAACTCGACCGGCCCGTTCTGGAACGGCTGCAGGTGCTCCGGCCGGAAGCCCAGCGTGACGATCTCGCCCGCCTTGGCGCTGGTCTGGCGGCCGAGCGGCATGACGACGCGGTTGCTGCTCGCCGTCAGTTCGACCGTGCTGCGGTCCGCGCCCACCTTGGCCGGCGTGAAATTCATCGCCGGCGAGCCGATGAAGCCCGCCACGAACATCGAGGCCGGCTTGTCGTAGACGTCCATCGGCGTGCCGATCTGGTCGGCGACGCCGGCATTCATCACGATCAGCCGGTCGGCGAGCGTCATCGCCTCGACCTGGTCGTGCGTGACGTAGATCGACGTGACGCCCAGTTCGCGCTGCAGCCGCTTGATCTCCAGCCGCATCTGGACACGCAGCTTGGCGTCGAGGT
>CAYZQZ010000609.1:0-2335 GCA_964480235.1 uncultured Reyranella sp.
CCACGACCGTCCTTCCAGGCGAGCCTCACCGCGTAGGACGGCTTGTCGCCCGACTTCCGCGGCATCTCGTTGACCGAGAGAATGTCGGCCATCACCTCGGTGCCGCCGCTCTTCATGGCCTCGAAGGATTGCTGCTCCGACCACGCATGGAAGGCCATGAAGCCGCCGATCAGCACCAGGCCCAACCCCAGCATCGTACGGCGCGGCGGCACGTCGACCGGAGGGCGAGCCAACTGCCCCGGCCGCAGCCTCGCGCGGCCGGCGCCGAACAGGGTGAGCCCCGCATAGGCCGCCCAGGTCGCCAGCGCGACATAGCCCGAGGTCTCGATCCAGGTCTGCAGCGAGGCCAGCCGCTGCTGCGCATCGGCCAGGATCACCGGCACGTCGGTCTCGCCGTCGGTCACCTTGGCCGGCAGCGCGACCAGCTTCACCTGATCGCCCGAGACGATGTTGCGCGCGAAGGCTTCGCTGACCGGGACCTTGCGGAACTCCCGGTTCTTGCCGTCCCTGCCCTTCCAGGTGAGATCGAGCGAGATGTCCTGCTCGACGAAGCGCGGCCTGTAACCGTCGAGCGCGAACGGCAGCTTGCGCTGGTATTGCGCGCCGACAACCTGTGCCGCCGTCTCGTAGCCGCGGGCCAGCACCTGCTCCATGGTGCGCTTGTTGTCCCAGCAGCCGAGCACCGTCAGCGTGGCGACAATGGCAACCAGCAGACAGAGGCGCGGAAGAGCGGTGCCGCCGAGCCTCACGTGGTCGCGTCCTCGCGGAACTTGAAGGCAACCGACAGGCGCGGGTCGAAGCATTTGCGCGACGGCACGCCGCCTCTGTGCACGATGCCGCCGTCGAACAGCAGCAGCCGGCCGGGTTTGGGCGCCACCGCATGGAACGGCTCACCGGAGCGGTCGTGGAACACGGTTTCGCCCTGCCAGTCTTCCTGCCACTCAGGATTGGCGAAGTAGAGCGCGGTGACGCCGGGCACGATGTCGGTGTGGGTGTGCTGCAGGTCGCCGTAGAGGTGGTTGTTGCAATGGATGCGCCCGATCGCGAGGCGGCGGCGCGGGAATGCATCATGGGTCCGCTTTACGATCGTGCCGTGCCACTGCATCAGCACCGGGTTGGACTTGAAGTATCCGTCCTCGAACTCGGCCTTCCAGTGGCGCAGGTAGGCGGTCTCCTCGCTGTCGTAGTCCGACAGGGTGAAGGCGAGCCGTTTGAGGATTTCGAACACGACACGCACGACGTCAGGCCGAAACAGCCCATCGACGATGTACACCCCCTGTCCGTCCAGGTCGCGGATCGTGACGACAGGCTCTGCGGCGGCTTTCGACATTCTTCCTTCTATCGCGCGCCGCCGCCTCAGGACGCAAGCCCACAGCGGATTGCCCGCCCCGGACACGCTGTCCTGCGTTCGGCATTGAGCCCGCAGGGGAAGGAAAAGCGCCATTTGTCCTGTATCGCGGCGGCGCCCCTGTTGGCTACGTCGTCCGCTCATTCCCCGGCCCGCGCCCAGGGGCTCGACACCACCGTTGCCGGCCTGGGAAAGCTGGTGCCGACCGTGGGACGCGCCGCCCGCGTCCAGCCCGACTGCCCGGTTCAGGCGGTCTTTCCGCCCGGCGGGGGTGACGACGCCCTAAACCGTATGGGCGCTGACCTGGTTCGGCGTCGGGCCACTCCCGCAGGACCGCCGGATCCATGTCGGCCTCGAGGTCTCCCACCCGTCCAGTCCGCCGGACCTCTACAACAGCGACTCGATTTTTACGGCCGGAACAGAAGGCAGGTGCCCGCGCCAGACCGTCACGAAAGAAGGCGAGCCCGGCGAGCTCTTCTTCCAGTTCTTACTCGATGACGTCGAGATCGGCCGCTACACGCTGACGGTGGTGCCGCGGCGATAGAGGCGCAATGGCGCGCCCGGCTGGATTCGAACCAGCGACCTACCGCTTAGAAGGCGGTTGCTCTAATCCCCTGAGCTACGGGCGCCTGATCGCAAATTTAGCACATTAAGGGCGGCGCTCCGCGCGAGCCTCAATGCGTCCAGCGGCCAACTCTGTTGTAGGCGAAATTGTCGGCGTAGGCCTTGGCGCGGATCGCCCGGGTCTTGGGCTGCTCGATCGTGTACTGCCAGCCGTTGCGCTCGGCATGCGCCTTGGCCTCGTCGAGGGTCGGGAACCAGAGTTGGACTTGTTGCATCGTGTCGCGCGAGCCGGTCCATCCCATCAGCGGGTCGAGTACCTTGGGCGTCGGCTCGCTCTCGAGCAGCCATTCCCGGGTATTAGCCTGGCCCGACTGCATGGCCGTCTTGGCCGGCTTCAGGATGCGAACCTTCATCTGCTCCACT
>CAYZQZ010000610.1:0-2331 GCA_964480235.1 uncultured Reyranella sp.
GCGGCAAGCTCGGCCTGGATGAAGGGCCGGCACCGGGTGAATTCGGCGGGCTCCGGCTTGTTCTCCGGCGGAAGGCAGCGCACGGCGTTGGCGATGCGCGCATCGACCAGCTTCAGCCCGTCCCCGGGATCGGCCTTGAAGGTGCCTTCGGAGAAGCCGTACTTCGCCAGCGTCGCGTAGAGCAGATCGCCGGCATAGTCGCCGGTAAAGGGCCGTCCGGTGCGGTTGGCGCCCTTCATGCCGGGCGCCAGCCCGACGATCAGCAGTCGCGCGTCGAGCGCGCCGAAGGATCGGACGGGCGCATTGTGCCAGTTCTCGGGATGCTTGCCACGAAGCTCGTTGCGGAACGCCACGAGCCTTGGACAAAGCGGACAGTCGAGCGGCGGCTCTTTGAAGCTCGGAGCAGCCACGGGGGCGAGCGCCGGCCTAGGCCGTGCGCAGCAGCTGCTCGGACGGCGCGTCGTCGCCCAGGTCGCCGTTCGGCACGGCCGGACGCGGCGCGCGCTCCGACGGGTTGCGCGCGATCAGCGGGGCGAGCTCGCTGAGCTCGATGAAGTCGTCGGCTTGGCGGCGCAGTTCGTCGGCCACCATCGGCGGCGAGGACTTGATGGTGCTGACCACCGAGACCCGCAGGCCCCGGCGCTGCACGGCCTCGACCAGGCGGCGGAAGTCGCCGTCGCCGGAGAACAGGATCACATGGTCCAGATGCTCGGCCATCTCGAGCACGTCGATGGCCAGCTCGATGTCCATGTTGCCCTTGATCTTGCGGCGACCCATGGCGTCGGTGAATTCCTTGGTCGGCTTGGTGACCATGGTGTAGCCGTTGTAGTCCAGCCAATCGATCAGCGGCCGGATCGGCGAGTACTCCTGATCCTCGACCAGAGCCGTGTAATAGTAGGCGCGGACCAGCCGGCCTTTCTCGCGGAAGACCTTCAGCAGGCGGCGGTAGTCGATGTCGAAGCCGAGCGCGCGGGCGGCCGAGTAGAGGTTGGCGCCATCGATGAACAGCGCGACACGCTCGTTGTCGTAAAAGTTGCCTTTCATGGCGATTATCCTTTTTTGGTCAATATACGCAGAGGGAGCGAAACAATTTATTGAGCCGTAGGAGTTAAGTAACCCACACCCCTCCTACAGCAGGTTAAGTTTAGGGCTTTATGTCATTGATTACAAGGCGTTGGAGGCAAGAGCGGTGGAAAAAGCCGGTTCCGGCAGCATCTACATCGGGTTAGGGGCAAATCTGCCCCATGCCCGCTATGGCTCGCCCAGGGCCACCTTGGAGGCCGCCCTGGCCGATCTGAAGGGCTTTGGCCCCCGGACCCTGCGCCTGTCGCCCTGGTACCGGACGGCGCCCGTGCCGGCCTCCGACCAGCCCTGGTATGTGAATGCGGTGGCCGAGCTCGCCTCCGACGTGCCGCCCGATCGGCTGCTGGCCGCTCTGCACGAGGTCGAGGAGGCCTTCGGCCGGGTCCGCAGCGTGCCCAACGCCGCCCGGCTGATCGACCTCGATCTGCTTGATTATCAAGGAAAAACCGCCCCCGGCGGGCCGGGCCGGGCGACCCTGCCGCATCCCCGTCTGGCCGGACGGGCCTTTGTGCTGCGGCCCCTGGCTGACCTCGCCCCCGACTGGCGCCATCCCGTCACCGGTGCGGCGATCTCCGATCTGGTCGCGGCCCTGCCCGGGGAACAGGTCATCGAACGCCTTTAGCTTTCCTCCCCATTCAAATGGGGAGGTGGCCCCCAACGGGCGGCAGAGCCGCCCTCAGGGTAAACTCCGGGCCGGAGGGGTCAAAATCCGTTCCAACTTCGGCCAATGACCCCTCCGCCCCAGCCGACGGGGCACCTCCTCCGCTAACGGGGGAGGAGGACAAAAGGGTTTGTTTTCAGCGGCCGGGCGCGTATAACCCGCCGCTCCCGGGAAATCAGAGGTCTAACCCTCAGAGGTTCATATGGCGCGTGTCACCGTCGAAGACTGCATTGTTCAGGTGCCGAACCGTTTCGAGCTCGTGATGTACGCCGCCCAGCGCGCGCGCGACATCTCGGCCGGCTCGCAGATCACCCTCGACCGCGACCGCGACAAGAACCCGGTGGTGGCGCTGCGCGAGATCGCCGAGAGCAAGCTCGACCATGCCGAGCTCAAGGACTCGCTGATCTCCGGCATGCAGAAGCACGCCGACATCGACAAGCCGGAAGAGGTCAACGAGATGGCCGAGCTCGAGCAGGAGCTCGCGGCCGCGCTGGCCCAGGGCGGTGCCGAGGCGGCGCAGCCCAAGGCGCTGCCGATGGCCGAGGAAGACGACGTTACCGAGTAGTCACAGTCTTCGCGCATTAGCA
>CAYZQZ010000611.1:0-2329 GCA_964480235.1 uncultured Reyranella sp.
CGGTCGCCATGAAGGCGCCGATCGGGGAGCCGCCGCCCATGCCCTTGGCGATGGCCGCGACGTCGGGCTTCACGCCCGACCATTCGTAGCCCCACATCTTGCCGGTGCGGCCGAAACCCGTGTGGATCTCGTCGTAGAACAGCAGCAGGCCGAACTCGTCGCAGATCGAGCGCAGGTCCTTGAGGAACTGAGTGGTCGTCGACCGGATGCCGCCCTCGCCCTGGATCGGCTCGACCAGGATGCCGGCGGTCTCGTCGTCGATCAGATCGCGCACGACGTTGGTGTTATTGAGCGGTGCGTGCTTGTAGCCCGGGTTCGGCGGGCCGAAGCCTTCGAGATACTTCTCGTTGCCGGTGGCGGCGAGCGCATTCAGCAGGCGGCCATGGAACGCCGCCTGGAAGCAGATGATCTTGTAGCGCTTGGGCTTGCCGTTCATGAACTGATACTTGCGAATCAGCTTGATGCCGCCCTCGATGGCTTCCGCGCCGGAATTGCAGAAGAACATCGTGTCGGCGAACGACACCTCGGTCAGCCGCTTGGCCAGCTTCTCGCCATTGCCGATGCGGAAGAGGTTGGAGGTGTGCCACAGCTTCTGGCCCTGCTCGGTCAAGGCCTTGACCAGGGCGGGGTGGCAGTGACCCAGCGCGTTCACGGCGATGCCGGAGGTAAAGTCGAGATAACGTCGGCCGTCCGTCGCGTAGAGATAGTTGCCCTCTCCGCGTTCGAACACGACGTCCTTTCGACCGTACGTCGGCATAACAGCCGTAATCACGTGGAACCTCCTCCAAAAGAATAATCCCGCTCGGGACCACGGCTCCGGATTGGAATTGCCGGGGTTGAGCGGGGGGAGTGGCACTATCTTATCGGCCGCCGGGGTGTGTCAACTTGGCCCAGATCGAGGGTTTCGAGGGCCTGAGTCTCGAAAAAGTAACGTCATTTTCCGGTTTTCCGCCCCGTTCATACGGCGAGGTGTCGCGGTAACCCGCGACGGAGGGGTCAGGGGAGACCCTCCACAATGACCCCTTCCCTCGCGTAAAACGCGCGAACCTCCCCATTTGAATGGGGAGGGGGGCTCTGGTAGGACCCCGCTTCCCCTCCAGAAAAAGACGTATGGACCTGCTTCCCACCCGCAACTCCCAGCTTGCCTTGCGCCGCGCCGACTTCAGGTCGGTGCCCGAAATGCTGGACTACGCTGCCCAGGGGGAAACCGGCGTCACCTTTTATACGGCGCGCGGCGAGACGCTGGCGCGCCTGCCATGGCGCGAGATCCGGGAGCGCGCTCACCGGGTCGCCCGCAAGCTGATCGGCGCCGGCTTCGCCCGCGGCGACCGCCTCCTCATCACCGCCGATACCTGGCCCGGCTTCTTCGACACCTTCTTCGGCGCCCAGTATGCCGGCCTGATTCCGGTGCCGGTCTCGATCCCGGTCGGCATCGGCGGCAAGGAGGCCTATCTCGACCAGTTGCGGCGCCAGTTCGCCGCTTCGGGTGCGGTGGCCGCGGTCGGGCTCGACGATCTCGCCGGGTTTCTCGCCAATGCGGCCCGGGAGTTCCCGGCCGTGCGCCTGCATGGCGGCATGGGCGTGATCGACGCATTGCCGGAGCCGGACGTCGAGCTCAGGCCGCTCGGGCCGGACGATCTCTGCTACATCCAATTCTCGTCCGGCAGCACGCGCCATCCGCACGGCATCCAGATCATGCAGCGGGCGCTGATGGCCAACCTAGCCGGCATGACCGGCCCGGCCGGACTCGACGTCGTGCCGGGCGACCGCGCCGTGAGCTGGCTGCCACTCTATCACGACATGGGCCTGATCGGCTTCCTGATGGCGCCGCTGTCGTCGCAGCTGTCGATCGACTACCTGACGCCGCGCGACTTCGCGCGCCGGCCGATGCAGTGGCTGAACATCATCTCGAAGAACCGCGGCACGATCTCCTACAGCCCGAGCTTCGGCTACGACCTCGCGGTTCGCCGCGGCGCGATGCAGGTGCCGCCCGATCTCGACCTGTCGTGCTGGCGCCATGCGGGCATCGGCGGCGACATGATCCGGCCCGACGTGCTCGAGCGTTTCACCGAGGCCTTCGCGGGCAAAGGGTTCGACGCCCGGGCGTTCATCCCGAGCTACGGCATGGCAGAAGTCTGCCTCGCCATCACCTTCAGTCCGCACGGCACTGGCGTGCGCACCGACACGATCGACCGCAAGGCGCTGGCCGACGAACAGCGCGTGGTGCCGGCCGCCGATCCGTCGGACCATCAGCGCGCCCGCCGCTTCGTGGTCTGCGGCAGGGTTCTGCCCGGCCATCAGCTCGAGGTACGCGACTCCGAAGGCAAGG
>CAYZQZ010000612.1:0-2301 GCA_964480235.1 uncultured Reyranella sp.
GCGCGCGATCGATTCCGGACGGCGCTTCTTTGGATCCCCGAAGCCTCCGCCGCCGGGAGTCTGGACCCGCACCACGTCGCCGACGCCGATTTCGATGTCCTGATCCTTGCTGAGGTGCGGCGGCCGATAGGTCTTTCCCTTCTGAGTGACAGCCACGGTGTTGACGCCACCGGCGCCGCCGCCCAGCGCGCCCTGCGGCCCGGTGCGGCCATGGTCCATCACCATCGACACACGCGCCTCGCCGCGCCGCAACTTGATTGCGTAGTTGATGCCGAAGCCGCCGCGGAACTCGCCCGCCCCGCCTGAGCCCTCGCGCAACGAGAATTCCTCGAACAGCACCGGATAGAACTGCTCGAGCACCTCGACCGGCGGCATCTTGGAAATGCCGATGGTCGAGCAGCCGTTGGAGAGGCCATCGCCGCCCTGGAAGCCGCCGTAGCCGCCGCCGGTGAAGAGATACATGATGTAGTTGCGATTGCGCTCGGGGTCGAAGCCGCCGACACCGAGATTGCCCGACGTACCGGCGGGCGCGGCGAACAGCAGATCGGGAATCGCCTTGGTCAGCGCCGCGAACACCGCCTCGGCGATGCGCTGGCTCACTTCGGCCGCGCAACCCGAAACCGGCCGCGGATAGCGGGCATAGAGGAAAGTACCTTCCGGCTCGACGATCCTGAGCGGCTCGAACGTGCCGGCATTGATCGGGACCTCGGGGAAGATGTGCTTGATCGCGAGATAGATCGCCGACTTGGTGGTTGCGATCACGGAATTCATCGGGCCTCGGCAGGGCGGGCTCGACCCGGTCATATCGAAGGTCAGCTCGTCGCCCTTCTTGGTGACCTTCATCCTGATCGTGAGAGGCTCGTCGACCACGCCGTCGCTGTCGACCTGGGAAGTGCCTTCGTAGACGCCGTCGGGAATCGCGGCGATCTTGGTTCGCATCTGCCGCTCGGCCCGGTGACGCATCTCGGCGATCGCCTGCTTGACCACGCCGGCACCGTAGCGGTCGATCAATGCGGTCAGCCGCTGCTCTCCGGTGGCGAGAGCCGCGGCCTGGGCCTTGATGTCGCCGATTCGCTGATCGGCGATGCGCATGTTGCTCATCAGGATGGCCAGGATCTCCTGGTCCATCTCGCCCTTCTTCCAGAATTTCACCGGCGGCAGCCGGAGTCCTTCCTGTTCGACTTCCGTCGCACTGGCCGAGAAGCCTCCGGGCACCATGCCACCGACGTCGGGCCAGTGGCCGGTGTTGGCCAACCAGGCAAACAGCTCGCCCTTGTAGAAGAACGGCTTCACAAACCGCACGTCCATCAAGTGGGTGCCGCCGAGATAGGGATCGTTGACGATGAAGACGTCGCCGGCGTCGACCTTGCCGGCATAGTGGCTCTTCACCCGGTTGATCACCGCCTGCGTCGAGAACTGCATCGTGCCGACGAACACCGGCAAGCCGAGTTCGCCCTGGGCAATCAGGGAGCCATCGACTGCATCGTAGATGCCGTCGGAGCGATCCATGCCCTCCGAGATCACCGGCGAGAAGGCCGAGCGCACGAAGGCCAGATCCATCTCGTTGCAGACCTGAATCAGGCCGTTCTGGAGAACGGTCAGGGTGACGGGATCGAGGTTCGACGCTTCGAGGTTGGACATGGCTTCTTCTCTATCACAATTCCGTATCGCCTCTGAGCAGCCGCTGCACGATCGATCTGTTGAGAATCTCGTTGGTGCCGTCGGCCACGTTCACGATACGCAGCGAATGCCATGCATGATGGAGGCCGACCTCGTTGGTAAAGCCCATAGCGCCATGTGTCTGCATCGCCCGGTCGACCGCCCGGTAGCCGACCTGCACGGAAAACGCCTTGGTCATCGACAATTCCTTGACCGCCGCCTCGCCCCGGTCGAGCAGGGTGGCGACGTTGAGCCCCATAAGATGGGCCGCGTGCAGTTCGGTCGCGCTCTCGGCAAGCGGGAACGTCACGCCCTGGTAGTCGGCGATCGGCTTGTCGAAGGCCTTGCGCGTCTGCGCATAGTCGAGCGCCTTCTCGAGCGCCCAGCGGCCATAGCCAACGGCACGCGCCGAATTGTAGATCCGCCCGAGGGACACGCCGTAGAGCGCCGCGGCAAAACCCTGGTGCAGTTCTCCGACCAGCTGCCAGGGCTCGACGCGAACCTCTTCCAGCCGGAGTTCGGCCTCATCGCCGCCGATATGACCGAACAGCTTGATGATTCGTTGCACCTCGAAGCCGGGCGATGAGGTCGGCACCAGGAACGCCGAGATGCCGCCCTTGCGCGCCGCCGCCCGCGCGGGAT
>CAYZQZ010000613.1:0-2296 GCA_964480235.1 uncultured Reyranella sp.
ATCTTGAACACGCCCGAGGCGATCAGCACGATCTCGCCGCCGCACATCAGGTCGCAGGTGGCGAAGCAGAAGTTCAGCGTCCGGCGGGCGATGCGCGCGGTGCCTTCCAGCCACTGGCCGAGCCGCGCGCCGCGCACGAACTCGGTGCTGAGCGACACGGTGGGATGCGGCCAGCGGATGCCGGTCGAATGGCCCGAGCCCGCGCCCATCACCATGTCGGCGACGGTCACCAGCAGTCCGCCATGCGCCCAGCCCATCGGGTTGCCGTGCCGCTTCTCGAGCGGCAGGCCGACCCGGAGCTTCTCGCCCTCGGGCTTGTACCAGAGCGGGCCGATCAGCCCGACGAAATCGTCGCGCACGTCGAGTTGGCGGAAGCCTTCGGGAACGAGCGACTGCGTCATATGGTCAATCCATCCTTGGAAGAAGCGTAGCTTTCGAGCGCGGCGCGCACGACGGGATCGAACGGCGTGCTGCGGTGTGTCTGCTCGTCGAGCGACACCATGATGACCTTCTGGACCGCCGTGCAATGGCCCTCGCCGTCGAACAGCGCCTGGCCGATCACGACCTTGCGCTCGTGCGCCTCGACGAGGCGGGCGCAGGCCGTGGCAGTGCCGGGATAGAACATCTGGCGCTTGAAGTCGGCTTCGATGCGCCCGATCACCAGCCGGAAGCGCGGCAGACCGGATCGGACGATCTGGCGCAGGTAGGAGACTCGGGCGTTTTCCAGCAACTCGATGAAGGCGCCGTTGTTGATGTGGCCGTTGGCGTCGAGGTCGGCGAAGCGCAGGCGTTCGTCGGTGGCGAATCCATAGATCCGCCGGTCCGTCAGATCGAATGTCACGGTCTCAACGCTCCCCTAACGCTCGACGAACTCGAGGGTGAGATGCGCCGCTTCCGAGGGCGGCACCAGCAGCCGGGCGGCATCGGGCTTCATCACCTTCACGCCGTTCTTCTTCAGCAGGGCCTCGCAGGCCGCGAGACCGTCAACCCGTACACTGAGCAGCGCCGGATGGTCGCCGGGGCGCACCGGCACGATGCCCGGGTAGCGGGCAGCGTAGTCCCGGCGCGTGAGATAACGGATCGGCTGCGTGCCGGTATCGGCCACGACGCCATCGCCATCGCGCCGCGCCGAGCCCGCGCCGAAATACTTCTCCAGTTCGGAAATCCACTTCGCCGGCTGTTCCGCGATCACCGTAACTCCGGCAATGCCGCGCGCGCCGTTGGGATGCCTCGCCCATTCGGGCCGATAGACGAATTGCGGCGTGACGTGCTCGCAGACGAAGAACCCCACCACCGGCATGTTGGCCTTGGGAATGCGCACGGTGCGGAACTGCGCATGCTCCGTCTTGCCGGCAACCTCGACTGCGCGATCGAAGAACAGCGGCGCATCCGGGTTGAGGCCCGACTTCTTGAAGGCATCGAAGGAAATGTCGGCGCCGTCGGTCGCCAGCGCCACGTTCGCAAGACCGCCGCCGTCCTTCAGCCATTCGCGGCGCTCGGCATTGAACTCCGTATCCTCGACGATGCCCAGGATCTCGAAATAGTCGGTGTCGAAGATCATGAGGTGATTCGCCGTACCGAGCTTGCGGTGGAAGCCGCGCGGCTGGACCTGGAACCCGAGCTTTTCGTAGGCTGCCTGAGCGGCATCGATGCCGTCGACCATGACCACGACATGGTCGAGACCCTTCACCGCCCGCCCCTTGGCCGTACCCTGGCTGCTCATGCCGGTCTCCGCTTCACCATATTGATGCCCTTGGTCGTCATGACGACCTCGCCCTTCTGGTTCGTGACGGTCCAGCGCTCGTGGATCACGCCGAAATGCGGCTTGCTGCGAGACGGCACCTTCTCGGCGCACTCGACCACGCCGGTCAGCGTGTCGCCCGGCCGCACCGGCTTCAGCCAGCGCAACTCGTCGAGACCGGGCGAGCCCAGCGCCGTGCGATGATCGACGTAGTTGTCGACGAACAGCCGCATCATCTTGGAGGCGACATGCCAGCCGGAGGCGATGATGCCGCCAAACATCGATTTCTCGGCGGCGGCACGATCGACATGGAAGCTCTGCGGATCGTAGGTCCGGGCGAAATCCACGATCTCCTGCTCGGTGAAGCTGGTGGAGCCCAGCGGAAACTTCTGGCCGACTTCGTAGTCGTCCCAGTAACGCGGCGGTTTCTCGGTCATTGGGCGGCAAGATGCGTTGACCGCGCCATGCTGACAAGCCGGCTGTATCACGGCTGCGGAATGCTAGACTTGCGCCATGTCACGCGACAAACGACTGCAGGATCGTTCGATCTATCCG
>CAYZQZ010000614.1:0-2285 GCA_964480235.1 uncultured Reyranella sp.
GAGCGCACCGCTCTTGATCGCGTTGTGACTGCCCTTGATGCGCGGCACGTTGACGAAGCCCGCCGCACAGCCGACCAGCGCGCCCCCCGGGAAGGTGAGCTTCGGCACCGACTGCACGCCGCCCTCGTTGATCGCGCGCGAGCCGTAGACCAAGCGCTTGCCGCCCTGCAGGTACTTGGCGACCTGCGGATGGGTCTTGAAGCGCTGGAACTCGTCGAATGGCGAGAGATAGGGATTCTCGTAGGAGAGATGGACGACCAGGCCGATCGCCACCAGGTTTTCGCCGAAGTGGTACATGAAGGTGCCGCCCTGGGTGCCGGTCTCCGACAGCGGCCAGCCCTGAGTGTGGACCACCAGGCCCTTCTTGAAGTGTGCCGGATCGACCTGCCACAGCTCCTTGATGCCGATGCCGAATTTCTGCGGATCGACGCCGGCGCGCAGGTCGTACTTGGCCATCAGCATCTTCGACAGCGAGCCGCGCGCGCCTTCGGCGAACAGCGTGTACTTGGCATGCAGTTCCATGCCCGGCGTGTAGCTGTCCTTGTGCTTGCCGTCCTTGCCGATGCCCATGTCGCCGGTGGCGACGCCGCGGACGGCGCCGTCCTCGGTATAGAGCACCTCGGCGGCAGCGAAGCCCGGATAGATCTCGACGCCCAGCGCTTCGGCCTGCTGGCCGAGCCACCGGCAGACCTCGCCCAGGCTCACGATGTAGTTGCCGTGATTATTCATCAGTCGCGGCATCGAGAAGTTGGGAAAGCGCATCGAGCCCGACTTGGTCAGCCACAGGAACTGGTCGTCCGTGACGAGGGTCTCGATTGGCGCGCCTTTTTCCTTCCAGTCGGGGATAAGTTCGTTGAGACCGATCGGGTCGATCACGGCGCCGGACAGGATATGAGCGCCGATCTCCGAGCCCTTCTCGATCAGGCAGACCGAGACCTCGTGGTTGCGCTCGGCCGCGAGCTGTTTCAACCGGATCGCCGACGCCAGCCCGGCCGGGCCGCCGCCAACGATCACCACATCATATTCCATTGCCTCGCGTGCCATTCTTCTCTCGCTCTGCAACACCTTTTCCCGATGGATTAGATAGCCTGCCGGGGGTCAAATCGCTACCCGCGGTTGGGAACCCACATGCCTGAATTGACGAATATCGAAAGCAAGCTCTTTTCTGCCCGGGAATTCCGGCTGGAAAGTGGCCAAACACTGCCCGTGCTGGAACTCGCCTACGAGACCTACGGCACGCTCGCCCCGGCGAAGGACAACGCCATCCTGGTGGTGCACGGCTATACGTCGAGCCATCACGCCGCCGGCAAGAACGCCGCCGGCAAGGAAGGGCGCGGCGTCATTCCCGGTGCCGCCGGCTGGTTCGACAAGCTGATCGGGCCGGGCAAGGCGATCGATACCGGCAAATTCTTCGTGATCGCGGTGAATGCGCTGGGGTCCGCGCACGGCAGCAGCGGCCCCAACACGATCGATCCACGCACCAACAAGCCCTACGGCCCGACCTTTCCGCACATCACCCTGCGGGACATGGTCGCGAGCCAGAAGCTGCTGGTCGACTCGCTCGGGCTGAAGAGCCTGGTCGCGGTGGTCGGCCCATCGATGGGCGGCTTCCAGTCCTTCCAATGGGCCGCTTCCTTTCCGGGATTCATGAAGGGCATCGCCGCCTCCGTGACGGCTCCCAGGGCACCCAATCGCCTGGGTGGCCTCGACGCCCTGCAGAAGCGGCTGGCGAGCGATCCCAACTGGAACGGCGGCTGGTACTACGAAAACGGCGGCATCCCCAAGGTGCTGGAGGAGATCCGCTACGACACCCTGCTGAACTACGGCGCCACGGAAGCCGACGCGCGTGCTGCCGCCAAGGTCTGGGCGAAGATGTATGACGGCCACTCGCTGGTGGCGCTCCGCCGCGCCATCGACGGCTTCGACATCACGCACCAGTACGACCGGCTGAAGCAGGCCAAGGTGCTGTACGTCAATTCCAAGACCGACAAGCTGTTCGACATCGCGCTATGCCCGGCCTATGTGAGCGACATGCGCAAGGCGGGAGTCGACATCACCTACGTGGAGCTGCCGTCGGACAAGGGCCACATGGCGAGCCACCAGGACGCCGAGATGTGGGCGCCGATCCTCAAAGCCTTCATCGAAAAGCTCTGATGCTCGACGCCGCCGCCGTCCTGAAATGGTATGCCGAACAGGGTCTCGACGAGACAATCGGCGAGGACGCGGTCGACCGCTTTGCCCTGATGCCGCCCGCGCCGGCGGCCGTGGCCGGAGCCGCCGCCCTG
>CAYZQZ010000615.1:0-2281 GCA_964480235.1 uncultured Reyranella sp.
CTCCGCGGCGCGCGCGGTGCTGCAGACCGGCGAATACGACTTCGCCTGGAACATGCAGGTCGAGGATGAAATCCTGCTGCGCCTCGAGAAGGACGGCAAGGGTAAGTGCGTGATCTCGCCCGGCGGCAACATCGAGCACATGCAGCTCAACACCACCGACCCGTGGACCGAGGTCGACGGCGAGCGGGCCAAGCTCGGCACCAAGCATCCGACCCTGCAGTATCCCGAGGTCCGGCAGGCTCTGACCATGCTGGTCGACAAGGCGTCGGTCGAGAAGTTCATCTACGGCCGCACCGGCATCGCCACGGCGAACTTCGTCAACAATCCGGAGAAGTTCCGCTCCAAGAACACCAAGTACGAGTTCAACATCGAGAAGGCCAACGACCTTCTGGAGAAGGCCGGCTGGAAGAAGGGGGCCGACGGCATTCGCGCCAAGGACGGCAAGAAGCTGAAGTTCGTCTTCCAGACCTCGATCAACCAGCCGCGCCAGAAGACCCAGGCCATCATCAAGCAGGCCTGCCAGAAGGCCGGCATCGACATCGAGGTCAAGGCGGTGACGGCGTCGGTGTTCTTCTCGTCCGACGTGGCGAACCCGGACACCTACCCGCACTTCTATTGCGACCTGCAGATGTACACGACGACCATGACGCAGCCCGATCCGGAGCTGTTCATGAACCAGTTCTGCTCGTGGGAGGCGGCGACCAAGGCCAACAAGTGGCAGGGTCGCAACATCACGCGCTGGCAGAGCCAGGAGTACGACGACAACTACAAGGCGGGCCAGAACGAGCTCGACCCGGTCAAGCGGGCCGCGATCTACATCAAGGCCAACGACCTGGCGATCAACAACCAGGTGGTCATCCCGGTGGTGGCGCGTCCCGGCGTCGCGGCGCTGAACAACAAGCTGGCTGCGAACATGAGCGGCTGGGACAACAACACCTGGGACATCGAGAGCTGGTACAAGGAAGGCTGAGTCGCCAAAGGCGTAAAAAAGATGACATCCCGGGTGAATCGGCGACCGGCCGGACCCGGGATGTCACGATTCTTGCTCTAGGCCCCGCATGAGCCGTCAGCCCGTATGAGCCGTCAGTACGTCATCCGACGCATCCTGCTGATGATCCCGAGCATTTTCGGGATCAGCGTGGTGCTGTTCGGCGTGCTCGCGCTCGCCCCCGGCGATCCGTTCGCCGAGCTGGCGGCGAACCCCGCGATCCCGCCCGAAGTGGCGGCGTCGCTGCGCACCAAGTTCGGTCTCGATGACCCGGTGTGGATGCGCTACGGCCACTGGCTGCTGGCGATGCTGCAAGGCGACTGGGGCTTCTCCTTCGCCAGCCGTATCAACGTCGAGACCCTGATCCTGCAGCGCTTGCCGACGACCCTGATCGTGATCGGCGCCGCCCAGACGCTGGCGATCCTGGTCGCCCTGCCGGTCGGCGTCCTGGCCGGCACGCGGCCCTATTCGATCTTCGACCAGGTCGCCAACACGCTGGCCTTCGTCGGCTTCTCGCTGCCGACCTTCTTCACCGGCCTGCTGCTGATCCTGCTGTTCTCGGTGAAGCTCGAGTGGCTGCCGATGGTCTACCGCGCCGACCTGAACACGACCGGCTGGCAGTGGGTGTGGGAGCAGATCCGCCAGTCGATCATGCCGGTGGTGGTGCTGGGCCTGTTCCAGGGCGCCTCGCTGGTGCGCTACGTGCGCTCGGCGGTGCTCGACGTGGTGCGGCTCGACTACGTCACCACCGCCCGCTCCAAGGGCATCGGCGAGCGGGCGGTGACGCTGCGCCACATCGTGCGCACGGCGCTGATCCCGGTCGTCACCCTGATCGCCCTGCAGCTGCCGATCGTGTTCGGTGGCGCGCTGGTCACCGAGCAGATCTTCCGCGTGCCCGGGATCGGCTCGCTGCTGATCTCGGCCATGCTCGCCAACGACACGCCGGTCGTGATGGCGGTGACGTTCGTGCTGTCCTGTCTCGTCGTCCTCTTCAACTTCTTTGCCGATATCCTGTATGGCTGGCTCGACCCCCGCATCTCTTACCGCTGAGCCGCCCGCCGGCGCAGCGACGGCCGCGGCGTCCGCGAGCGCGGCGCGTTCCAGGGCGCGCTTTTCGCCGGGCCGCGAGGCGTGGCGCCGTTTCCGTCGCCACAGGCTCGCGATCGCCAGTTCGGCCATACTTGGGCTGATCGTGTTCGCTGTCCTGATCGGGCCGTTCCTGTGGACGCTGCCGATCAACGAGATCGACTTCGCGGCCAAGCTCGAGGGCCCGTCCTGGGCGCATCCGCTCGG
>CAYZQZ010000616.1:0-2276 GCA_964480235.1 uncultured Reyranella sp.
GTCTTCATGGCCTCGATGATCAGCAGCGTCTGGCCCACGGTCACCTTGTCGCCGACATTGACAAACACCGGCTTGCCGGGCTCGGGCGCGAGATAGGCGGTGCCGACCATCGGCGACTTCACCGCACCGGGGTGCTTGGAGACGTCCGCGCCAACCGGAACTCCGCCCGCCGCCGCAACCGGAGGCGCGGCTGCCTGCGGGGCTTGTGCCGCCGGGGCGGGGGCCATCGCGGCAGCGACGATCTTGGGCCTGGCGACCCGGATGCGCCGGTCGCCTTCGGCCATTTCGATCTCGCCGAGATTGGTTTCCTCGAGCAGCTTCGCGAGCTTGCGAATGAACTCGGTATCCATCTCGAACTTGGCCATGGAGATACGCTCCTGGATGAATTTCTAGTGTTTGAAGCGAAGCGCCAGCGCCTGCAGCGCCAGCAGGTAGCCCTGGATGCCCAGCCCGGCGATTACGCCGACCGCCGCGGGACTTATATAGGAGTGATGCCGGAAGCTCTCGCGCTTGTAGATGTTCGAGATATGGACCTCGACCACCGGCAGTTCCGCCGCATTCAGCGCGTCGAGAAGGGCCACCGAGGTGTGGGTATAGGCCCCGGCGTTGATGACTATGCCGCTGTTCTTCTCGCGCGCCGCCTGAATGAGGTCGACCAGCACGCCCTCGTGGTTGCTCTGCGCGAAGTCGACGGCGATGCCCAGCCGCTGGGCCTCGGCCCGACAGGCTTTCTCGACGTCGGCAAGGGTTTCGCGGCCGTAGATGTGCGGCTGACGCTTGCCCAGCATGTTCAGATTGGGCCCGTTGAGCACCAGCACCGGCTTGGCCACAGCCAATTTCCGGTCTTGGCGCCGGGCGGCCTTCTTGGCCAAAACCTTGCCTCCCCGACGTTGGATCGTGGGGCTTATAGCCTGAGCGCCTCGGCGCGGGCAAACAGCCGATCCGCGAGGTTGTTGAAGGTCTTACGCTCCTCGTCCGAGAGCGCCTCGCAGAGCTGGGCCTCGTAAGCGAGCGCGAGCGGCACGATGCGGGCGTGCATCGCCTTGCCCCGGGCGCTGAGCCTAAGCGACGCGCGGCGGCGGTCGGCACGATCGGTGGCGCGCTCGATCAGGCCGCGCTGCATCAGGCCGGCCACCGCCCGGCTCACCGCCACCTTGTCCATGACGATGCGCAGCCCCACCTCGGAAGCAGTGAGCGGCGCAAAGCGGCCCAGCGCCGCCATGACCCGCCATTGCGTCACGGTAAGGCCATAGGGCTGTGCATA
The DNA here is from genome assembly GCA_964480235.1 of uncultured Reyranella sp. Classification (GTDB taxonomy): domain Bacteria; phylum Pseudomonadota; class Alphaproteobacteria; order Reyranellales; family Reyranellaceae; genus Reyranella. The sequence goes on from CAYZQZ010000616.1 coordinate 1,265, forward strand.
AAGGCTGTGGAGCGAGCCGCTGATCCGTTGCGCCAGCACCGACAGCCGGTAGGGAAGAAACTTCTCCAGTTCCAGCGTTTGAGAGGGGGCTTGCGCGCGGTTCGCCATAATAGTTACATCTGAAACTAATTGCGCCGCCCGGTCAATCAACGGAGGTCGAGCCATGGCAAGCATCACTGATCCCAAGGTCCTCGAAGCCGATGCACTGAATCCGATGGGTACCGATGGCTTCGAGTTCGTTGAGTACACGGCGCCCGATCCCGAAGCGCTCGGACGGCTGTTCGAGAGCATGGGCTTCGTGAAGGTCGCCCGACACCGCTCCAAGGAAGTCTCGCTCTACCGCCAGGGCGACGTGAATTTCATCGTCAATGCGGAGAAGGAGAGCTTTGCCCAGGGCTTTGCCCGCGTGCATGGGCCTTCGGTCTGCGCCATCGCTTTCCGCGTCAAGAATGCCGCCTTCGCCTACAAGCGCGCCCTGTCGCTCGGCGCCTGGGGAGTCGAAGGCAAGGTCGGGCCGATGGAGCTCAACATTCCGGCGATCAAGGGCATTGGCGATTCGCTGATCTACCTGGTCGATCGCTACGGACCTCGCGGCAGCATCTACGACGTCGATTTCGATTACCTGCCAGGCGTCGAGCGCGACCCGAAGGGTGTCGGTCTCACCTACATCGATCACCTGACGCACAATGTGCATCGCGGCCGCATGGCCGAGTGGGCCGATTTCTACGAGCGGCTGTTCAATTTCCGGGAGATCCGATACTTCGACATAGAGGGCAAGCTTACCGGACTGAAATCCAAGGCGATGACCAGCCCGTGCGGCAAGATCCGCATCCCGATCAACGAGAGTTCCGACGACAAGAGCCAGATCCAGGAATACCTCTCAGCCTATCACGGCGAGGGCATCCAGCACATCGCGCTCGGCACCTCCGACATCTATCACTCGGTCGAGACGCTCAAGACCGGGGGGGTGCCGTTCCAGGACGTCCCGGATACTTATTATGAGCAGGTCGAC
>CAYZQZ010000617.1:0-2268 GCA_964480235.1 uncultured Reyranella sp.
GCCGGCGTGTTGGTGAGCCGCGCGCGGCGCACCCCGAGCTTGACCCAGTCCTGGATCGGCTCGTCCTTGACCTGGCACATGCGGAAGACGTCGCCGGCCTCGACCTTCTGCGACACCAGGACCGTGCCGTCGTCAGAGACCACGCGCACGGTCCCAGCAGCGGCGACCTCGAACGTCTTGTCGTGCGAACCGTACTCCTCGGCCTGCTGGGCCATCAGGCCCACGTTCGGCACCGATCCCATCGTCTTGGGGTCGAAGGCGCCATTGGCCTTGCAGTCGTCGATGACGGCCTGGAACAGCGTCGAGTAGCAACGATCGGGGATCGCGGCGATCACGTCGTGCAGCTTGCCGTCAGGGCCCCACATCTTTCCCGACTCGCGGATCATCGCCGGCATCGAGGCGTCGATGATCACGTCGCTCGGCACGTGCAGGTTGGTGATGCCCTTGTCGGAATTGACCATGGCCAGGGCCGGACGCTTGGCGTACTCGGCCTGGATGTCGGCCTTGATGGCAGCCTTCTCCGCTTCCGGCAGCGTCTCGATCCGGGTCAGCATGTCGCCTACGCCGTTGTCCGGATCGACGCCCAGCTTCTTCAGAGTGGCGCCATGCTTCTCGAAGACGTCGGCGAAGAACACCGACACGCAGTGACCGAACAGGATGGGATCGGAGATCTTCATCATGGTCGTCTTGAGGTGCAGCGAGAACAGGACACCGTCCTTCTTCGCGGCCTCGATCTGCGCAGCATAGAACGCCCGCAATGCCTTTCCGTTCATTACCGAGCAATCGATGATCTCGGCCGCCTTGAGCGGAGTCTTCGCCTTTAGCACGGTAACGGCACCATCGCTGCCGACTAGCTCGATACGCGCACTGGTCGGTGCTGCAACGGTCGTCGCGACCTCCGAGCCGTAGAAATCTCCGGCCGACATGGTCGCCACGCGCGTCTTCGAGTCCTTGGACCAGACGCCCATCTTGTGCGGATGCTTGCGCGCGTACTGCTTCACGGCGCCGGCGGCGCGGCGATCGGAGTTGCCTTCGCGCAGCACCGGGTTGACGGCGCTGCCAAGCACCTTGCCGTAGCGGGCGCGGATTTCCTTGTCTGCCGGCGTCGCGTCGCTGTCCGGATAGTTCGGCACGTCGTAGCCCTTGCCCTGCAATTCCTTGATCGCCGCCTTCAACTGCGGGATCGACGCGGAAATGTTGGGCAGCTTGATGATGTTGGCCTCGGGGCGCATCGCAAGTTTGCCGAGTTCGGCGAGTTCGTCATTGATCCTTTGCTCGGGCTTCAGCTTTTCGGGGAAGTTGGCGATGATGCGGCCGGTCAGCGAAATGTCCTTCAGCTTCATCTTCACGCCGGCCGTTCCGACGAAGGCCTCGACGATCGGGAGCAGCGAAAACGTTGCAAGTCCGGGGGCCTCGTCAACCTTCGTCCAGACGATTTCGAGATCAGACATACTTGCACCTCCGTGCGCCGCTTTCGTGCCGGCTGGGTTGATCTATTGCTGAATTATGGCCTGTCTTGTTGCACTGCCGTAAGGGAAAGGCAATGTCCGGCACCGCGGCATAAATAGTGCGAAACTCGGGCCTCAAAGTGAGGCCTGCGCGGTCCATTGCGACGCGATCAGGATGGCCGGCTTCTGCGACAATATCTGCCCAGTCTTGGCCGCGGTGCTGCCGGCATGAACCGCAGGCGCACTGGCCGACGGCTCTGCCCGCGACGTCACGAGCACCTGCTCCAAGGATGATCGAAACGGGATGCTCGCATTCGTTGCTGGTTCTGGGCGGTCATCCCGAATTTGTTGCGAGGAATCTACTCGAGCGGATCGGCGCGGCGCCGACAAGACCGTCGTCTGCAAAACCGGCTCGCGAAGTCAGAGCTTATCCAGTTCCTTTTCGCGAGTCAGAGCCTTGGGCATCCGGGCCAGCGTCGGCATCAACTCATCGAGGTCCTCGATGAAGGCCACGACATCAAGATGCGTGCGGTCTGCGAAACCGCCTTCCACGACCGACCGCAGCAAGCTGGCCAATGGCTGCCAGTAGCCACCCTGGTCGATGATGACGATGGGCTTGCTGTGCAGGCCAAGCGTGCGCCAGGACAGCACTTCGAAGAACTCCTCGAGCGTGCCCAGTCCGCCCGGCAGCACGACGATGGCGTCCGAGCGTTCGAACATCTGCAGCTTACGCTCGTGCATGGTCTCGACGACCACGGTCTCGGTGAGTGCCGGATGGCCGGCTTCCCGCCGCAGCAGGAAGCGAGGAATGATCCCCGCG
>CAYZQZ010000618.1:0-2266 GCA_964480235.1 uncultured Reyranella sp.
TGGCGACGATCAACACCATGATGGTGGCGAGCGCGTTGATGTCGGGGCTGACGCCGAGGCGCGCCTTCGAGAAGATCACCATCGGCAGCGTGGTGGAGTTGGGGCCGGAAACGAACTGCGAGATGACCACATCATCCCAGGAAAGCGTGAAGGCGAGCAGCCAGCCCGACACCAGTGCCGGCGTGATGAGCGGCAGCGTGATGCGGAAGAACACCTTGGCGGGTTTGGCGCCGAGATCGAGCGCCGCCTCCTCCAGGGAATCGTCGAAGCCTGCGAGCCGCGACTGGACCACCACGGTGACATAGGCCATGGCGAAGGTGATGTGCGCGATGGTGATGGTCAGCACGCCGCGCCCCGCGGGCCAGCCGGTCAACTGCTCGAGCGCCACGAACAGCAGCAGCAGCGAGAGACCCGTGATGACCTCGGGCATGACGAGCGGCGCCGTGGTCATGGTCGAGAGCATCGCCCGGCCACGGAACGGTCCGAAGCGCACCAATGCGATCCCGGCGAGCGTGCCGAGCACGACGGCGCCGGTCGCCGTCATCGCCGCGATCTGCAGCGACAGCAGCGCCGCGTCGAGGATCTGGCTGTTCTCGAACAGCTTCGCGTACCACTTGAGGGTAGGCGAGTTCGCCGAGTCCCAGACGGTGACCAGCCGCGAGTTGTTGAACGAGAAGAACACCATCGAGAGGATGGGGATGTAGAGGAACGCCAGCCCGAGGGCGAGCGCACCGTTGCGGAACCAGCCTCGCGTCTTCATCGCTTGGCCGCCTCGAGCTCGCGCCGCTGGTAGCGCTGGAAGACCATGATCGGCAGAAGCAACGCGAGCAGCATCACGATGGCCACCGCGCTCGCCACCGGCCAGTCGCGGTTGGCGAAGAACTCGTCCGACAGGATCCGACCGATCATCAACTGGTCCGCGCGACCGAGAAGCGAGGGGATGACGAACTCGCCCACCGCCGGGATGAACACCAGCAGACAGCCCGCGACGATACCGGGCACCGACAGCGGCAGCGTGATGCGCAGGAAGGACTTGAACGGCTTCGCACCGAGGTCGGCCGCCGCCTCGAGGAGGGTCATGTCGTGCTTCTCGAGGTTGGAGTACAGCGGCAGGATCATGAACGGCAGATAGGAATAGACGATGCCCACATAGACGGCGAAGTCCGTGTAGAGCAGCGTCAAGGGCGCATCGATGACGCCGAGCGACAGCAGCGTGTTGTTGATGACGCCGTCGGTCTTGAGCAGACCCACCCACGCGTACACCCGCAGCAGGAACGAGGTCCAGAACGGCAGGATGATGAGCATCAACAGCAGACTGCGGGTGGTCGGCGCCGTGCGCGCGATGGCGTAGGCCATCGGGTAGCCGATCAACAGGCAACAGAAGGTCGACACCGCGGCGACCTTGAGCGAGTAGAGGAAGGTGCTGATGTAGAGCGGGTCCTTCAGCACGAAGGCGTAGTTGGCGAGGTTCAGGGTCGTCACCAACCGCTTGCCCTCCTCCACCCACTCGAAGAGCGGCGCATAGGGCGGCATCGCGAGCCGGATCTCGGAGAACGAGATCTTGAAGACGATCAGGAACGGGATGACGAAGAACAGGAACAGCCACAACCAGGGCACCGCGACCACGAGCCGCTGCCCCGACCAGTGCTCGCGCACATAGCGCGACCATCGCTGCGGCCCGAACTGCTGCAGCAGGGCGTAGAGCAGCCCCAGACGGTCGCTGGCGAGACCTTGCGGTACGCGGCTGCCCTGCGAGCGCGACATGGCTACTGGGAGAGCACCACGGGACTGGAGGGATGCCAGGAGAGGTGCACCGTCTCGTCCCAGACGATGCGCTCGTCGTGGCGCTCGATGTTGGGGATCGTCACGCGCACCATGCGACCGGAGTCGAGCCGCACGAGGTAGACCGACATGTCGCCCATGTAGGCGATCTCCTTGACGACGCCGCGGGCGCGGTTCTCGCCGCCCTCCGGCGCCGTGCGCGTCATCTCGATCTTCTCGGGTCGGATCGCCACCGAGACCTTGGCGTCCGGCGCGGCGCTGATCCCGTGGCTCACGAACACCGTAGCCTCGAGCTCAGGGCAACGGATGCGGACATGGCCGGGTTCGTCCTCGACGAGCTGGCCGTCGAACATGTTCACCGACCCGATGAAGTCCGCGACGAAACGCGAGCCCGGGAATTCGTAGATCTCGGTGGGCGTGCCGACCTGGACGATCTGGCCCTTGTTCATCACCCCGATGCGCGAGGCGAGCGTCATCGCCTCCT
>CAYZQZ010000619.1:0-2263 GCA_964480235.1 uncultured Reyranella sp.
CCGCATCCTTCGCACGGTGAAGAACCGCTTCGGGCCAACCGACGAGATCGGCGTGTTCGAGATGAGCGACCGAGGCCTCAGCGACGTCGCCAATCCCTCGGCCCTGTTTCTCGCCGAGCGCCGCGGCCAGGTCTCCGGCGCCTGCGTCTTCGCCGGCATCGAGGGCACGCGGCCTGTGCTGGTCGAGATCCAGGCGCTGGTCAGCCCCTCCTCACTCGCTACGCCGCGGCGCGCCGTGGTCGGATGGGATTCTAATCGTCTCGCCATGGTGATGGCGGTCCTCGAGGCGCGTTGCGGCGTGTCGATCGGCGCGAACGACGTTTATCTCAACGTCGCAGGCGGCCTGCGCATTGGTGAGCCGGCGGCCGACCTTGCAGTCGCCGCGGCCGTCGTTTCCTCGCTGGCCGACGAGCCGGTGCCGCCTGACATGGTCGTATTCGGCGAAGTCGGCCTGGGCGGCGAGGTCCGTCCGGTCGGCCAGCGCGATGCCCGCCTGCGCGAGGCCGCGAAGCTCGGCTTCCGCAGCGCGCTGGTGCCGCGGGTGCGGGCTGGCACAGGCTCTGCTTCGCGCTCCGCAGAGGGCATCCTGGTTGACGAAATCGAGCATCTGTCAGACCTTGTGGCGCGTTTTCAATCGGCTGATCGGCCGCTCAAGCGGCCCCGCAGGGAAGGCGGACGTGAGGGTGGCCCGGAGCGCGGACGCGGATAAGGCGGGCGGACCTTGGTTGGTCGTTAGCGGACCGATATGGGCCGAATTGGGCATAGTTCTGGACTTGGGTAAGGCGTAGGGGCGCTATGGATCAGCTTGGCATCACCGTTTTCGACGTCGCCGTCATTGCGGTCGCCGTATTCGGCGCGCTGATGGGCATGTCAGCGGGCTTCGCGCACGCCGTGCTGTTCATCGCCTCCTGGATCGGCGCCGGCTGGGTGTCCTGGCGTTACGCCAAGCTGGTGCAGCCGGAGATCGAACAGCTGGTCGGCGGCAGCAGTGAACTCGCCTATTTCCTCTCCCTGCTGGTGGTGTTCGTCGGCGCCCTGATCGTGATGGTGATGGTCGCCAATGCGTTCTCGCGCTCGGTGCGGGCCAGTCCGCTCGCCAAACCCGACCGCATCCTGGGTGCAGGATTCGGCCTGCTCTGCACCTGGGTTGCGCTGGGCACGGCGTTCCTGTTCTACAGCTATCTGGGACCGAAGAGCTTGCCTGCCCCGGTCGAGGGTGGCGCAACCTTTCCGATGATCAAGGAAATGGCCAATTTCGTGGAGCCATGGCTGCCGCCGGGGTTCCGGACCCGCCTGCAGCGCCCGGGAGCCCTCGATCCGGCCAACATTCCGGTGCCGTCGCCGGCCGATGCCGCCAAGGCACTGCAGAACGTCAAACCGCCGCAGTAAGTTATCCTTGATGACGCGGGGGACCCCACCCGGATATAACCCCGCCGTGCCAAAACCCTTGCGCCCCACCGCCGAGCAAGAGGGAGACCTCGACAAGTTTCGCGAGGAGTGCGCGCTGTTTGGCATCTACGGGACCAGCGATGCCGCCGCCCACACCGCGCTGGGTCTTCACGCCCTGCAGCACCGCGGCCAGGAAGCCTCCGGCATCGTCACCTTCGACGGCAAGCAATTCCACAATCATCGCGCCGCCGGCCTGGTCGGCGATATCTTCGGTGAGCAGGCTGTCATCGAAACGCTGAAGGGCTACGCCGCGATCGGCCATAACCGCTACGCCACGACCGGCGGCTCCTCGGATCGCAATATCCAGCCGATCTTCGCCGATTTCGACTTCGGCGGCCTGGCGCTCGCCCACAATGGCAACCTGACCAACGCCTATCTGTTGCGCAAGGAACTGGTCCGGATCGGCTGCCTGTTCCAGTCAACTACCGACACCGAGGTGATCAACCACCTGATCGCGCGCTCCAACTATTCCACCGTCGTCGATCGCGTGATCGATGCGCTGGGGAAGGTCAAGGGCGCCTACTCGCTCCTGATGCTGACCAACGAGGCGCTGATCGGCGTGCGCGACCCGCTGGGTGTGCGGCCGCTCTGCATCGGCCGCTTCGAGGATGCCTGGATCCTGACGTCGGAGAGTTGCGCTCTCGACATCATCGGTGCGCGCTTCGTGCGCGACGTCGAGCCGGGCGAGATCGTCACGATCGACGGCAACGGGCTGCGTTCGATCAAGCCCTTCACCCGCCAGCAGCGCCGCTTCTGCGTCTTCGAGCACATCTACTTTGCCCGCCCGGACAGCAAGGTCTTCGGAGAGAATGTC
>CAYZQZ010000620.1:0-2262 GCA_964480235.1 uncultured Reyranella sp.
CGGCGACGCAGAAGCAGTGGTTCACCGGCCGTCAGGTCGCTCCGGGAAGCGACGATCTCTGCTTCCTGACCGCGGCGACACCGCAGCAGGTGGCCGACCATTTCAGGAATTGCGGTGTCGCGATCGAAGAGGGCCCGGGCGAAAAGCTCGGGGCCATGGGCGTCATTGTCTCGGTGTATTGCCGCGACCCTGACGGCAACCTGATCGAGGTCTCGTCCTACAAGTGACCTAGAACGGAATTACCACCAACGTATCGAAACGGGGGCTGTCGCACACAGCTATGCGTTGGGCAAAGCGCAGATCGCCCGCTTCGTCGGCCTTGACCTTGTCGAGATAGCAGCCGGTGGCGAATATGTCGGTCTTGCCGTCCCCCATGATCCTCACGATCAGGAAAGGCGTCTCGACGTCCGCTACGCCGCCGCTGCTCGCGAGAACAATCGGCAATCCGACGATGTGACGATAGCGCTGCCGTTCGTAGATGTTGGCCTTGCGCAACGCCGAGATACGGTCGTGCAGCATGCCGCGGGAATCGGCATAGATGATGCCGGCCTCCAGGCCTTGCGCCACGTTGGCCGCGGTCGTCACCTTGTAGAGGCAGGGGTCGAGAAAGTAGCCCGGCCAGTCCTCATATTTCTCGCCGTCGATAGTGCGCGCGTATGCGGCGTTGAGGGCGACCAGACGCGCAGTATCCATCGCTCAGTAGCCCATGTGCCGGCGATAGGCCTTCCAGAAGCCGCGCACCGAAGACTCGGTGGCGCGCGTCGCCTGGCTTTCCGCCGTGCTGCCGCCCATCTCCACCACCGAGACGTGCTCGCCGGCCGAGGCGATGCCGCGTTGGACGAAGCCTCCCACGCAGCCGTCTTCCATCGATACGAAGCCGGCCGGCCCGACCAGGTTCTGCTGCTTGAGGCGGCGCCGCGTCATCTCAGGCGGATCGTCGGCGTAGCCGAAGTACGTCCAGTGCAGTTCCATGCGGTCGGGACCCTTGGGCACGATCTGGCGCACTGCCAGGCAGTTGTGGACCTGCTGCAGGATGAGGGCAGGAAACACCGACAACATCTGCAGTTGTATGCGGTCGCCGAACTCATCCACGGTGTCGAGCATGCTCGGGTCGGAAAGGCGATAGTCGCTTTCCGAGCGAATCTCCTGATCGCGATAGGCCGATTCGTTGGCGCCCTCGGGCGTGCCGATCGTGTAGCTCGCATGATGGCCGCCGTCCGGGCTCACCAGCACGCCGCCGCCCTGGGTCAGGCGCGAGATGCGGAAGGTCGTGAAGAAAAGGTGCAGCAGGCTCGCGTGGTAGGTGTCCTTTACGTTCTCGACGTAGAGCTTCCAGTTGTTCGGAAGCGGCTGCACGAACCGCCCCATCACCTTGATCGGGCGATTGAGAACGCGACGGGCGCGGCCTGCGATCTCGGCGCCGAGATACTCCTCGAGCGGCGGCGTCGCCGGGGACATCGTCGCGAACACCAGGCCTCCCAGGGTTGTGGTCCTGAGCTTGCGCGGCCCGAACGACGCGCGGTCGAAATCCTTGGGCATTCCGCCGGCCCCATTGATGCCGCGCTCGAACGCGATGCCGCGCAAATTGCCCGCAAGGTCGTAGCTCCACGCGTGATAAATGCACTTAAACTGGTTGCCGGTGTTGCCGCGTTCGTCGAAGGCGATCAGCGCGCCGCGATGGGCGCAACGATTTTCAAAGCAGTTGACCGTGCCGTCGGCGGCACGCACCACGATCACGGGAAGGCTGCCGATCAGATTGGTTCGGTAGTCGCCCTTTTCGGGAATGTCGGCTTCGAGGCAGACGAAGTTCCAGGTCGCGCCCTCGAAGATGCGCTGCTGTTCGCGCGCAAGGTTGTCGGGGTCCTGATAGACCCAATAAGGAACGCGGGCGATGGAATCCTCGGGCCACACGCCGCTCGCCGGATCGTGTCGGATATCCATCGCGTTCCTCCGCTTGACCGCTTGTTTTGCCGAGCATGTTAGCTCATCTCTGAGGGACGTCCATGGCCACGGCTCCCCGCGAACCGTTCACCCGTCTGGCAACGCCGCAAAGCCGGTTGCGCGCGGCCATTACCGACGCCTATCGCCGGCCGGAGCCCGAATGTCTGCCGCCGCTGCTGGCGCTGGCGAGCCTACCGCAGGCTACCCGGGACCAGGCCCGTGCGCTTGCCGAGCATCTGGTCGGGCGCCTGCGCGCCAAGAGCCATGGCGGCGGTGTTGAAGGCCTGATCCACGAATACTCGCTGTCGAGTCAGGAGGGGG
>CAYZQZ010000621.1:0-2260 GCA_964480235.1 uncultured Reyranella sp.
TGGGGATCGCCGGGATGGGCGCCGCGGCGGCGAAGGCGGGCATGAACACGTTGGTGTCGTCCACGGCCCAGAACAGCTCGATGTAGTCGTTGGCGGCGAGCGTCCGAACGACGCTCCAGCTCGCCACGGTCTCGGCGTCGGAGCCGCTGATTGACACGCGGTGTGCGGAATTCGACAGGTCGACGCCGTTCAGCCGGAACCACGCAAAGGCATGCGCGATCGCTGCGGCGGTCTTGTCGAGCTGCATCGTGAACTTGAACTCGTAAGTGCCCGGCAGCGAACAGACCAGCCGCGAGGACGGGGTGCCGATCGAGACGAGGTAGTTCTCGACGGTGGTGTTGAATGTCACCGCATACGCCGTGTTGATGGCCGCGGCGTTCTGCGTGACGCTTGAGTAGAACGACCCATATGCGGCAGGCAACACCGTCCCGTAGCCTTGGATCACCTCCCATCTCGTATTCGACACGGCCCAGTATTGCGCGCAGCCGCGCACGACGAGCGCATTCGAGGCCGCGCCGGCAATCGTCGAGGAGCCGTCGGCCGGGTACACGTTCAGCGTGTTGGCGCCGGCATTGGTGACGAAAACGGTCGCCCCCATTTCGGTTGGCGGCAATCGTACGCCGCTGCCGACAGGGACGCTGTTGATTTGGTTGTAGATGCTGGTCAGCGCGGTGGCGTCCGTGATGGTGCTGCCCGCAGCCGCGATGCTGGCCGCGCCCTCGCCGCAAATGGCGATGGTTTCAAGCGAATTCACGCCGCTGTTGAGGACGCGAGAGGGAAGCGCCATCGGTACTCCAGGAAAATGGGGCGGCGGGATTGCGCCCGCCGCCCTTTCGTCAGGTGATCTGGCCCTGGCGGTGCGGCCGCGACAGCGACACGATCACCGTGCTGGTTCCCGAGGCCACCGTCGCCAGGTTCGCGGAGCGCGCCCCGAGAAGCTGGTTACCGGCCGACACGGTCGGCATGACGCGGCCGATGGTCGCCGACTGGAACATGGCGACCTGCGGAGACACGGCCACGGCGGTCTTGAGCATGACCGCGAGGCCGCTGATCTGGTACCAGCCGAACGTCCCGGCGAGGTTGGCCGACATTGCGACAGCCACGGGCTGCGCGATGTTGGTCGTCGTCGGCGCGATGGCCGTCTGGTACGTGGTGGCGCTGTACGTCACCATCAGGCCAGCGGCGGTACCCGCGACGCCGAGGAGGAGGATGAACTCCCCCTCGCCGTAGAGCGGGTCCCAGGCGCGAGCGACCATGCCCAGGGTTGCGGGCGGGGTCGGGATCGCGGTGGTGCCGTTGGGCATGATGATGCCCGCATCGACGTCCGTGATTGCAGGGAGGCCGATGCGGTTCTCGACGAAATTGTACGGCATGGTGAGGCCCTCCTTAGGCGATCAGGACGCCGCAGAACTGCGGCCCGCTGCTGGTGAGGTTTCCGGCCCAGCCGATCAGCTTCACGATGGCGTCCTGGTTGACCGCCTGACGCTCGCCCCCGATCGGGACGAAGTTGCGGTCCGCATGCGGCCGGAAGTGCAGGTACTTGGTGTTGAGGAACCACATGTGGTTGGCGGTGGCGACGTTGCCGATACCGCCGTCGAGGACGACATCCGACGCCATGCCCGCGCCGTAGTACTTGAGCGAGGCAAAGCCAGCTCCGGCGAGGCTCGAGCCGCTGTCGCTGATGCGCTGAATCGACTGCAGGGACATCAGGTAGAGGCGGTAATAGTTGTTGTCGGCCACGATCAGGTCCGGCTTGTCGGTGCCGCGGATGAGCTGAACCGCGACCGCGTCCATGTACGCCTGGATGTTCGAGGCCGTGACCGCCGCGCCGCCGTTGGTGACGCCGGAGTAGCTGACCGAGCGCCAGAACGTCCAGTTCACTCGGTTGATGCCGCCGTAGGTGCCGGTGCTCGGCGCATCGGGCACGGCAGCGCCGAGGCCCGTGATGTTCTTGCCCGAGTTGCCGGTGCCGTCGAGGTAGATGTCGCCGCCGATCCGGTTGGCCAGCTGCGCCTCGGCCACCGCCATGCGGCCATCGAGCAAGTCGATGATCGCCTCCTTGCCCGAGTTCTGCATCATCTCCAGCCCCGAGATCGCCACGGCGCTCGCGTACTGCGTGATGCCGAACTGCGCCGCAGAGATCGGCGAGTTCTGGTTGACGTTCAGGATCTCGTAGCCGCTGTAGCTGTTCGTGTTGTTGGTCGTCGTGTCGTTGTACATGATCTCCTGCAAGATCACGTTACCGCCCGAGAACGTCTTG
>CAYZQZ010000622.1:0-2259 GCA_964480235.1 uncultured Reyranella sp.
TACAAGACCCAGGCGCTCAGGCTCACGATCAAGGGCGACACCGGCCATGCCGGCGGCACGCCGATGGCGATGCGGCGCAACGCGCTGGTCGGCGCGGGCTATGTCATCGCCGCAGTCAACGACATCGGGTTGGCCTATGCCGCCGACGAGGGGCGCACGACCACGACGCGGATCGAGAGTTTTCCCAATCTCGCCGGCACCTATGCCGAGGAGGTGCGGCTCACCATCGATTTTCGCCACATCGATGCCGCACGCTTCGAGGCGATGAAACGCGACGTCCATGCCGCGATCGCGGCCTCGGCGCAGAAGGCCAATGTCGAGATCGAGACCGCGGAGGGCTGGAGTTGGGGCACCGAGCTGTTCGCGCCGGAATGCATCGAGCTCCTGCGGACGACGGCGAAGGAACTCGGCCTGCCCTATCGCGAGATGCGCAGCCAGGCCGGCCACGATGCCTACGCCGTGGCGACGATGGCGCCGACAGCGATGATCTTCACGCCCTGCCACGAGGGCATCAGCCACAATGTGAACGAGAACATCGAGCTCGTGCGCTCGGTGCCGGGCGCCAACCTGCTGCTCAACGCTGCGGTGGCGCGGGCGAACCGCTAGCAACGCGCTTCTTTCTGCTGTCCGACAGAAGAGAGTTTTCGCGTCCGAGGACCTTGGCTTGTCGGCGCGCCATGGTCGCCCTAGCGTAGAGGCCTACACGAACCCTGCAGGAGGCGGATTGGCTCGAGAGCAATGGCGCCTGGCAGCCATCCTGGCCTGCGACGTGGTCGGCTACTCCCGCCTGATGGGGCGGGACGAGAGCGGCACGGTCGCGCGCCTGCGGGCAATCCGAAAGCAGGTGCTGGTGCCGATCATCGCCCGGCGCGGCGGACGCATCGTCAAATTGACCGGCGACGGCGTGCTGGTCGAATTCACCAGCGCTGTCGAAGCGCTGAGCGCCGCCATCGAGATGCAGCAATACATGAGCGACGATTCGCGCGGCCTCGCAGAGGACCGCGTGATCCGCTTCCGCATGGGACTGCATCTCGGCGACCTGATCGTCGAGGACGACGACCTGTTCGGCGATGGCGTGAACGTCGCCGCCCGCCTCGAGGCCGAGGCGCCGCCGGGCGGCATCCTGATCTCGCGGTCCGTCCAGGAATCCGTGTCCGGGCGGATGAAGGCCGAATTCGAGGATCTGGGTGGCCTGCTGCTGAAGAACATCGAGCGCCCGGTCCAGACCTTCGCGGTGACCTGGCAGTCCGACGAATGGCGTTCGGTCGAGGAAGCGGCCTTCGAAAGCGCGGCCGACCGTACGGTGGGCACGTCCGCAACTCCCTCTCTGGCGCTGCCCGACAAGCCGTCGATCGCAGTGCTGCCGTTCGACAACATGTCGCGCGACCCCGAGCAGGAGCATTTCGCCGACGGTGTCGTGGAGTCTCTCACCGCGGCGCTGTCGCGCATCCGCGCCTTCTTCGTGATCGCCCGCAACTCGGCCTTCGCCTACAAGGGCAAGCCGACCAACGTGCGCGACATCGGCCGCGAACTGGGCGTGGCCTACGTCCTGGAAGGCAGCGTGCAGCGGGTGGGCCAGCGCGTGCGCATCACCGCGCAGCTGATCGAGACGGCCGGCGGGGTGCATCTGTGGGCCGATCGCTACGACGGTTCGCTTGACGACATCTTCGACCTGCAGGACCGGATTACCGAGGCTGTGGCGGGAGCGCTGCAGCCGTCGATTCGGCTCGCCGAGATCGAGCGCTCGCGCCGCAAGCGGCCGCAGGAACTGGGCGCCTACGACTATGCCATGCGCGCGATGCAGCATGCCTGGGTGCTGGAACCGGAAGCCGCGACGCGCGCGCTCGACCTGGTCGACAAGGCGCTGGCGATCGATCCGGACTATCCGCTGGCGCTCGCCCTGTCCGCCTGGTGCTGGGCCCAGCGCTCGGTTTATGGCTGGGCCAGCGACGTGCGGGCAGCTCAGGCCCAGGCGCTGCGGCTCGCCGACCGGGCGGCGCACCAGTCGGCCGACGATCCGCTGATCCTCGCCGTGCTGGGCAGCGTGCACACGTTCGCCCGCAACTACGGCGTGGCGCGGGTCATGCTGGAGCGCGCCGTGGCCCTCGACCCCAACGGCGCATGGGCGGAAAGCCGCCTGGGATGGCTCGATGTCTATGCCGATCGCCCCGACGAGGCCAAGGTGCATTTCGACAAGGCGATGCGGTGATGCACCCCCATTGAATTGGTCCACCTTGAGAGTTTGACTGTTTTGCAAGG
>CAYZQZ010000623.1:0-2258 GCA_964480235.1 uncultured Reyranella sp.
TCCGCGAGGGTGGCCGCACCGTCGGCGCCGGCGTCGTCACAAAGATCGTCAAGTAGTGCTATAAAGCGCCGTCCGCGAAAGCGGGCGGCGTTCCTGTAGGAGTGTAGCTCAGTTGGTAGAGCATCGGTCTCCAAAACCGAGGGCCGGGGGTTCGAGTCCCTCCACTCCTGCCACCTTTTGAAATGGCGAGCATGTCGAAGAATCCAGTCGAGTTCGTGCGTGAGGTCCGCGCCGAGGTGGCGAAAGTCACCTGGCCTACGCGGCGCGAGACCATGATCACCACCAGCATGGTTTTCATCTTCGTCGTGATCGCCGCCTTGTTCTTCCTGGTGGCTGACAAGGTTATTGGCTTCGTCGTCAAGACGCTGCTCGGGGTTTCGTGACATGGCTCATCGCTGGTACGTCGTTCACGCCTATTCGGGCTTCGAGAACAAGGTCGCCCAATCGATCCGCGAGCAGGCCGAAAAGAAGGGCCTCGCCGAGGACATTTCCGAGGTCATCGTGCCGACCGAGGAAGTCGTCGAGGTTCGCCGCGGCGCCAAGGTCAACACCGAGCGCAAGTTCTTCCCGGGCTATGTCCTGGTGAAGATGGATCTCAGCGACGAGACCTGGCATCTGGTGAAGAACACCGCCAAGGTCACGGGCTTCCTGGGTGGCGGTGGCCGCGGCAAGCCGGTGCCAATCTCCGAGGCCGAAGCCAATCGCATCCTCAAGCAGGTGCAGGAGGGCGTCGAACGGCCCAAGCCCGCCGTCAGTTTCGAGATCGGCGAGCAGGTCAAGGTAGCCGACGGCCCGTTTGCCTCTTTCAACGGCACAGTCGAAGACGTGGACGAAGAACGGGCACGTCTGAAGGTCGCCGTGTCGATCTTCGGTCGCTCGACCCCGGTCGAGCTCGACTACGCGCAGGTCGAGAAGCTGTAGCTGGAAAAGCGCCGGGGCACCCCCATATAGGGCGTCCCCGAGCCCCGGAGGGCCCCCAAAATCGGTGGGAATCGGGGGCTTGTGGCAGGGCGGGGAGTTTGGTACACCCCGCGCCCTTGGAAGGGCTGGCCGCTGTGCCGGCCTTTTCTCATGAGGCTGGTCAGGTTCGTAAATCCATTTGGATCAAGGGCTTGGCCGGAAATAGGTGTGGGAGGCCCGCCATGGCCGGACCACGCCGCCCAACATTAGGAAGGGCAATCAATGGCCAAAAAGATCCAGGCCTACGTCAAGCTGCAAGTGCCGGCAGGCAAGGCCAACCCGTCCCCGCCGATCGGGCCTGCGCTCGGTCAGCAGGGCGTGAACATCATGGAATTCTGCAAGCAGTTCAACGCGCGCACGCAAAAGATGGAAGCGGGCATGCCGATCCCGGTGGTCATCACCGTGTTCCAGGATCGCAGCTGTTCCTGCGTCACCAAGACGCCGCCCAACACCTACTTCCTCAAGAAGGCGGCGGGCATCGAGTCGGGCGCCAAGACGGTCGGCACGCAGATCGTCGGCAAGGTGACCAAGAAGCAGATCGAGGAAATCGCGAAGCAGAAGATGCCCGACCTCAACTGCGATTCGGTCGAGTCGGCGATGGCTCAGATCATCGGTTCTGCCCGCTCTATGGGCCTCCAGGTGGTGGATTAAGCCATGGCACAGGGAAAGCGCTACAAGTCGGCATCCGCCACGGTCGATCGCGAGAAGACCTATCCTCTCGCCGAGGCCGTGAAGCTCGTGAAGGCGGCGGCCAAGGCGAAGTTCGACGAGACCATCGAAGTCGCGATGAATCTCGGCATCGATCCGCGCCACGCCGACCAGGCGGTGCGCGGCATGGTCGAGTTGCCGAGCGGCACCGGCAAGACGGTACGCGTGGCGGTGTTCGCCCGCGGCCCGAAGGCCGACGAGGCGAAGGCAGCCGGCGCCGATCTGGTGGGTGCCGAGGACCTCGCCGAGAAGATCAACGGCGGCGCGATGGATTTCGACCGCTGCATCGCCACCCCGGATATGATGGGCGTGGTCGGACGGCTGGGTAAGGTGCTGGGCCCGCGCGGCCTGATGCCGAACCCCAAGCTCGGCACGGTGACGCAGGACGTCACGCAGGCGGTCAAGGCCGCCAAGGCGGGCTCGATCGAGTTCCGCGCCGAGAAGGCCGGCATCATTCATGCAGGCGTCGGCAAGGCCTCGTTCAGCGAGGATGCCATCGCCGCCAACGTCCGAGCGCTGGTCACGGCGATCAACCGTGCCAAGCCGTCGGGCGCCAAGGGCACCTTCATCAAGAAGGTGTCGATCAGTTC
>CAYZQZ010000624.1:0-2256 GCA_964480235.1 uncultured Reyranella sp.
GACCTGGCCGAGGGCAAACTCGCCTTCGCCGGGAAGCTCAAGGCTGCCAAGAATCCGCTGATCATCGTCGGCATGGGTGCACTGGCGCGGGAGGACGGCGCCGCCGTGCTGGCGCTGGCGCGCAGCCTGGCCGTGGTGCGCGACGACTGGAACGGTTTTGCCGTGCTGCACACCGCGGCTGCGCGCGTCGGTGGTCTCGACCTCGGCCTGGTGCCGGGCGAGGGCGGCCGCGACGTCGCCGGCATCCTGGCCGGGACCGCGACCAAGGAGATCGAGGTCGTCTACCTGCTGGCGGCGGACGAGATCGACACCCAGAAGCTCGGCAAGGCGTTCGTGATCTACCAGGGCCATCACGGCGATGCCGGCGCGCACCGGGCCGACGTGATCCTGCCGGGGGCCGCCTACACGGAGAAGACGGGAACCTACGTCAATACCGAAGGCCGCGTTCAGCTCGGCCAGCGCGCCTCCTATCCACCGGGCGACGCCCGCGAGGACTGGGCTATCCTGCGCGCGCTGTCGGAGCGCCTCGGCAAGCCGTTGCCCTACGACACGCTCGACCAGGTGCGCTCGCGCCTCGTGGTGGTGAACAAGGTGTTCGCCGCGCTTGACCACCAGGCGCCCGGCGCCTGGGGAGAGTTCGGCAAGGCCGGCGGCGTCTCGGACGCGCCGTTCGTGTCGCCGATCGGCAATTTCTACATGACCGACCCGATCAGCCGTGCCTCCAGGACGATGGCGGACTGCATGGCGTCGCGTCACCAGCTGATGGCGGCGGAGTAGGAGCATGGTCTCGACGGTCGTCACCACCATCGTCACGTTCCTCACCACGCATTGGCTGGGGCAGGGGATCCTGATCCTGCTGCAGTGCCTCGCCGTCACCGTGCCGCTCCTGGTTTCCGTGGCCTACATGACCTACGTCGACCGCAAGGTCTGGGCGTCTATCCAGCTGCGCCGCGGCCCCAACGTGGTCGGCCCGTTCGGCCTGCTTCAGCCCTTCGCCGACGGCCTGAAGCTCGTGCTGAAGGAGACGATCGTTCCGTCCAGCGCCAACGGCGTGCTGTTCATCATCGCGCCGATGATCGCCTTCATGACCGCGTTGGTCGCCTGGGCAGTGGTGCCGTTCGACAACGGCTGGGTGATCGCCGACATCAATGTCGGCATCCTCTACCTGTTCGCGATCTCCTCGCTCGGCGTGTACGGCATCATCATCGCGGGCTGGGCGTCGAACTCGAAGTACGCCTTCCTGGGCGCGCTGCGCTCGGCGGCGCAGATGGTTTCCTACGAGGTTTCGATCGGCTTCGTGCTGATCACCGTGCTGCTCTGCGTGGGCTCCCTGAACCTCTCGAAGGTCGTCCTGGCGCAGTCGGGCTGGTTCTTCAACTGGTTCTGGCTGCCGCTGCTTCCGATGTTCGTGATCTTCTTCATCTCGGCGCTGGCGGAGACAAACCGCACCCCGTTCGACCTGCCGATGTCCGAAGCCGAGCTGGTGGCCGGCTTCCACACCGAATATTCGGCGATGACGTTCGGCCTGTTCTTCCTCGGCGAATACGCCAACATGATCCTGCTGTCGGCGCTCGGTGCCGTGCTGTTCCTCGGCGGCTGGATGTCGCCGATTCCGTACGCGCCTTTCACCTATGTGCCGGGCGTCGTGTGGTTCGCGCTCAAGATCGCCTTCCTGCTTTTCGTCTTTTCCTGGACCAAGGGAACCCTGCCTCGCTACCGCTACGACCAGCTCATGCGCCTGGGCTGGAAAGTCTTCCTGCCAGTGTCGCTGGGGTGGGTCGTTCTCACCGCCGCGGTGCTGCAGTTCGGCGGCTGGGTCCTGGGCAAATAAGGCATTCATCATGGCCTCACTCGACCGTACCGCGCGCTCTTTCCTGCTCTCCGAGCTGGTGGCGGGCTTCGCTCTCACCCTGAAGTACATGTTCAAGCCCAAGGTGACGGTGAACTATCCCTACGAGAAGGGACCGCTCAGCCCTCGCTTCCGCGGCGAGCACGCGCTGCGCCGCTATCCAAACGGCGAGGAACGCTGCATCGCGTGCAAGCTCTGCGAGGCGATCTGCCCGGCGCAGGCCATCACGATCGAGGCCGAGCCGCGCGACGACGGCAGCCGGCGCACCACGCGCTACGACATCGACATGACGAAGTGCATCTACTGCGGCTACTGCCAGGAGGCGTGTCCGGTCGATGCCATCGTTGAGGGACCGAACTTCGAGTTCTCGACCGAGACCCGCGAGGAGCTGATGTACAACAAGGACA
>CAYZQZ010000625.1:0-2255 GCA_964480235.1 uncultured Reyranella sp.
CCCGCGAGATCGCCATGAAGGACCTCGTCAACGTCGAGGGCATCCCCTTCGACGTGCTGAACAAGGGCATCACCTGGGACTGGGAGACGTTTCCCGAGTTCATGGACGCCGCCGCCGCGCGCAAGCCGTCGCTCAATCTCGCCTTCATCGCGCCGCTGACGCCGTTCCGCCACTACGTGATGGGCGAAGCTTCCATGGAGCGCGCGGCCACGGCCGAGGAGACCGCCAGGATCGCGGCCCGGATCGGCGAGGCGGTCGACAAGGGGGCGCTCGGCTTCTCCTCGACCACGCTCAACCAGCACATGGGCTTCGAGGGCAAGCCGCTCGCCTGCCGCAACGCCAGCCGCGAGGAGCTGGCGGCCTACTGCCAGCAACTCAAGAAGCGCGGCAAGGGCGCGATCGAAATCGCGCTGACCCGCCAGGTCGGCGTGCTCGAACAGGACCAGTGCGACCTGCTCGACTTCCTGCTCGACCAGAGCGGCCGGCCGGTGACGTTCATTGCTCTGTTCGACCGTGACGACATTCCCGAGGCGGTCCGCAACACGCTGCGGCTCGCCGCACCGATGATCGCCAAGGGCGCGCGCCCGCAGACCTCGCCGCTGCCGCTCACCCGCGAATGCACCATGGAGAACCCGTTCGCGTTCGCGGCGTTCCCGTCGTGGAAGCGGGTGTTCGCCGACACCAACCCGGAGGCACAGAAGAAGGTCTACGCCGACCCGGCGTTCCGCAACGCCTTCCGTCACGACCTCAAGAACCCGACCGGCTTCAGCGACTGGCGCCGCATCGTCGTGCACGAGGTCAAGAACCCGGCGCTGAAACAGCTCGAGCGCAAGTCGATCGCCGAGGTCGCGTCGCTCCAGAACAAGGACGCGGTCGACGCCTTCCTCGACCTGGTGCTGGCCGACAACCTCGACGTCGAGTTCACCATCTCCTCGTGGAACACCCGCGAGGACCGCATGCGCGAGCTGCTGAACAACAAGTCGATCCTGATGGCGCTGGGCGACGGCGGCGCGCATGTCGACATGCTGTGCGACGCCGGTTACCCGACCTATCTGCTCGGCACCTGGGTACGCGAGAAGGAGGCGATCACGCTGGAAGAGGGCGTGCGCAAGCTGACCTCGGATCCCGCCGATCTGTTCGGCCTCAAGGATCGCGGCCGGCTGGTCAAGGGCGCGCCCGGCGACGTGGCGATCTTCGATCCCGCGCGCATCGGCTCGTCGAATCACGGCGAGCGCCGCTTCGACCTGCCGGGCAATGCCAAGCGCATCGTCATGCCGAGCCGCGGCGTGGAATACACCGTGGTTAACGGCGCGGTGACCTGGGACCAGGGCAAGCTGACCGACGCCAAGGCGGGCAGGGTGTTGCGCGGCTGAGGTGCGCGCCCCTCCCCATTCACATGGGGAGGTGTCAGCGTCTTACGCTGACGGAGGGGTCATGCGCAGAGCCGGGGTCTATCATGACCCCTCCACCCGCTTCGCGGGCACCTCCCCATTTGAATGGGGAGGAAGTCTGATATGAATGTCCCCATGAAAGTCCTCCGCATGTTCGCTTACGCCGTGCTCGGCGCGGTGCTGGCCGCGGTCGGCGGCGCGCTGGCGCAGGCCGGCCGCGAGCCGATCGACTGGACCACCGTGTCCATCGACTCGATCGAGGGCGGCAAACTCGACACCGCCGCCTACAAGGGCAAGGTGGTGCTGCTGGTCAACACCGCCTCGTTCTGCGGCTTCACCGGCCAGTACAAGGATCTCGAGGCGCTGTGGCGCAAGTACAAGGACCGCGGCCTGGTCCTGCTCGGCGTGCCGGCGAATGACTTCGGCGCCCAGGAGCCGGGCAGCAACGCCGAGATCAAGCAGTTCTGCGAGGCCAATTTCGACGTGACCTTCCCGCTCGCCGACAAGCAGGTCGTGGTCGGCGACAAGGCGCATCCGCTCTACAGGTGGGCGGCGAAGCAGACCGGACCGCTCGGCGTGCCGACCTGGAACTTCCACAAGATCCTGATCGGCCGCGACGGCCGCGTGATCGACTGGTTCACCGCCATGAGCGGCGTCGGCGAGAAGCTCGACAAGGCGATCGAGGCGGCGCTGGCGGCGCAGGGCTCGTAGATCGCAAGACCTCACCTTGAGGAGCAGCCCGAAGGGCTGCGTCTCGAAGGGTGGGGCGAGTATGCTGACTGTTGCTCATCCTTCGAGACGCGGCCTGCGGCCGCTCCTCAGGTTGAGGCAAATCCGAAGCTCGGCTCTAGCCGTCGAGAATCC
>CAYZQZ010000626.1:0-2250 GCA_964480235.1 uncultured Reyranella sp.
CCATCACCTGCAGCAGCACGTTGAACACGTCGGGATGCGCCTTCTCGATCTCGTCGAACAGGATGACACAATGCGGGTGCTGGTTGACCGCATCGGTCAACAGGCCACCCTGGTCGAAGCCGACGTAGCCCGGCGGCGCGCCGATCAGGCGGCTCACGCTGTGACGCTCCATGTACTCGGACATGTCGAACCGCACCAGTTCGAGGCCGAGCAGCCGCGCCAGCTGGCGCGTAACCTCGGTCTTGCCGACGCCGGTTGGGCCGGCCAGCAGATAGGACCCGATCGGCTTCTCCGGCGCACGCAGGCCCGCGCGCGCGAGCTTGATCGCGGCCGCCATCTGGTCGATCGCCTTGTCCTGACCGAACACCACGGTCTTGAGGTCGCGGTCGATGCTGCGCAGCAATTCGGTGTCGTCCTTCGACACCGCCTTGGGCGGGATGCGGGCGATCTTGGCGACGATGTCCTCAATGTCGGTGACCTCGATCGTCGTCTTGCGCTCGTCCGCCTTGCGGAGCATCTGGGCCGCCCCAACCTCGTCGATCACGTCGATCGCCTTGTCGGGCAGCTTGCGGTCGTGGATATAGCGCGCCGACAACTCGACGGCGGCCTTGATCGCGTCGTCGGTGTAGGCCACGTGGTGGTGCTTCTCGTAGACCGGCTTCAGTCCCTTCATGATCTCGACAGCGTCGCTGATCGAAGGCTCGGGCACGTCGATCTTCTGGAAACGCCGCACCAAGGCGCGATCCTTCTCGAAGTAGTTGCGGTATTCCTTGTAGGTCGTGGATCCGATGCAGCGCAGTTCACCCGACTGCAGAGAGGGCTTCAGCAGGTTCGAGGCGTCCATCGAGCCGCCCGAGGTCGCGCCTGCACCGATGATGGTGTGGATCTCGTCGATGAACAGTACCGAGTTGGGCTTCTTCTTCAACTCGCCCAGCACGGCTTTCAGCCGCTCCTCAAAGTCCCCCCGATAGCGCGTCCCTGCAAGCAGCGCCCCCATGTCGAGCGCATAGATGACCGATTCCTTCAGTACATCCGGGACTTCGCCCTCAATGATCTTACGGGCGAGGCCCTCGGCGATCGCCGTCTTGCCCACGCCGGGCTCGCCGACATAGAGCGGATTGTTCTTGGTCCGCCGGCACAAGACCTGGATGGTGCGCTCGACCTCGTGTTCGCGTCCGATCAGCGGATCGACGCGGCCTTCCTTGGCCTTCTGGTTGAGGTCGACGCAATAGGCCGCCAGAGCCTCGTTCCCCTGCTTGGCGTTGCTCTCGCCGGCTTCATCCTCCGAGCCAGATACGCGGCGGGCACGGGCGCGGCCCGGCACCTTGGCCTTGCCGTGGCTGATGTAGTCGACGGCGTCGAGCCGCGACATTCCCTGGTTCTCGAGGAACGACACGGCGTGGCTGTCGCGTTCCGAGAACAGCGCCACCAGCACATTGGCGCCGGTCACTTCCTTGCGGCCCGACGACTGGACGTGCACCGCCGCGCGCTGGACGACGCGCTGGAAACCGGCTGTCGGCAACGGCTCGCTCGGTGTCTGCGTTACGATGCCTTTCAACCGATTGTCGATGAACTGCTCCAGGTCGTGGCGAAGACGGTCGATGTCGACGCCGCAGGCCTTGAGTACGGGAGTCGCGTCCTCGTCCTCGGTCATCGCCAGCAGCAGGTGCTCCAGAGTCGCGTACTCGTGGCGACGCTCACCGGCCAAGGCAAATGCACGATGGAGGGACTTCTCGAGGTTCTTGGACAACATGGACATTGAAACACCTCGACTGAAAAACGGACCGCTACTCTTTCTCCAGAGTGCATTGCAGCGGATGCTGATTCTTGCGCGCGTAGTCGACAGTTTGCGTGACCTTGGTCTCGGCCACTTCGTAAGTGTAGACCCCACAGACGCCGACGCCCTTCTGATGGACGTGCAGCATGATCTGGGTCGCTTCTTCCCGGTTCTTCTGAAAGATGTGCTGCAGGACGTCGACGACGAACTCCATCGGCGTGTAGTCGTCGTTCAGCATCAGCACCTTGTACATCGACGGCTTCTTCGTGCGTGTGCGGGTGAGCGTCAGCGCCCCCGACCGGCCATCGTCGTTGCCCCCGCCCTCATCGCGGCGCGACGGCGGTTGCGGCGGCCCTCCCGGAGGACCGGCCGGCGGCTCGTTCGGCCCGCCCATTCGGCCTCCGGCGACCTGCCAGCCGCCTGCGTTGCGCCCCAAAATCATTGCCCGATCCGATCCTCCAAACCACGGCACC
>CAYZQZ010000627.1:0-2214 GCA_964480235.1 uncultured Reyranella sp.
AGGTCAGCCAGGACACCTGGATCCTGTTTCCCTGGGACCAGGAAGCGGTCATGGCCAAGACCATCATCGAAATGAAGGGTGGCAAGTAATGAAGTGCCAGGTCATTCCCGCTCCCAAGGGAATCGACTCCCTGACGCTGAGCGAGCGGTCCGACCCGACCCCGGGTCCGCGCCAGGTGCTGATGCGGGTGCGCGCCACGTCGCTCAATTACCGAGACCTGCTGACCATCGAAGGCAAGTCGGCGCGGGCCGCGCCCAAGCCCGACCTGATCCCGCTGTCCGACGGCGCCGGCGAGATCGTGGCGGTCGGCCCCGGCGTGAACCGCGTGGAGACGGGCGACCGCGTCGCCGGCTGCTTCATGCAGCGCTGGTTCGGCGGGCCGATCAACGAACGGGTCGGCGCCTCGGCGATGGGCGGTGCGATCGACGGCATGCTGACCGAACTCGCGGTGCTGGAAGACGACGGCGTAGTGAAACTGCCGGCACATCTTTCCTACGAGGAGGGCGCCACGCTGCCCTGCGCCGGCGTGACGGCGTGGAATGCGCTGGTCGAGATCGGGCGGATGAAAGCCGGCGAGACCGTGCTGGTGCTGGGCTCGGGCGGCGTGTCGATTTTCGCGCTCCAGTTCGCGCGGCTGGCCGGCGCCAAAGTGATCGCGACCTCGGGTTCGCCGGCCAAGGCCGAGCGCCTGAGGGCGATGGGTGCCGAAGCCGTCATCGACTACAGGGCGACGCCGGAGTGGGACCACGAAGTCCTGAAACTCACCGGCGGTCGCGGCGCCGACATCGTGGTCGAGGTCGGCGGCGCCGGCACCCTGCCCCGTTCCTTCAACGCCGTGCGGCTCGGCGGCACGATCTCGGTGATCGGCCTGCTGACCGATGCGGCCGCGATCGACCCGATGCCGATCCTGCGCCGCAACATTAAGGTCCAGGGTCTCTATGTCGGCAACACGTTGATGTTCGAGGCCATGAACCGCGCGATCGAGGCTGGCGGCGTGCGGCCGGTGATCGACAAGGTGTTCCCTTTCGCCGAAGCCAAAGAGGCGTATAAGCACCTCAAGAGTCAGCAACATCTCGGCAAGATCGTCATTTCGCACGGTTGAGGAAAACCACCCGACATGATCAAGCGTCGTCTGTTCGCCGCGGGCCTGGTGGCCGCGCCCTTCGTGAAGCCCGCCTTTGCTCAAGCCTGGCAACCGTCCGGTCCGATCAAGATGGTCGTGGCCTATCCAGCCGGCGGCCCGACTGACGCGATTGCCCGCATCGTCGCCGCCGACATCTCCGGCCCACTGGGCCAGCAGGTCGTGGTCGAGAACGTGTCGGGCGCGTCGGGCGCGATCGGCACACGCGCTGTTGCGAAGGCGAAGCCGGACGGCCTCACCATCACGTTCGGCAACAACCAGACGCATGGCAACAATATGTTCATGTTGAAGGAGCCGGGCTACGACGCGATCAAGGACTTCGCGCCGCTCGCCGGCGCAGGCGCCTTCGAGCACGTCTTCGTCGTGCGCAACGGCCTGCCGGTGAAGTCCATCCAGGAGCTGATCGCGCTCGCCAAGGAAAAGCCCGGCGCGCTGAACTTCGGCTCGACCGGCATCGGCTCGGGCTCGCATCTGTCGACCGAGCTCTTCATGGCGCGCACCGGCATCAAGATGACCCACATCCCCTATCGCGGCGCGCCGCCCCTGGTGCAGGACATCATCGGCGACCGCATCGACGTGTCGAACTCGACCCTGCCCAGCGTGCTGGCGCAGATCCAGGCGGACAAGATGCGCGCGATCGGCCTCGGCAGCGCCAGGCGCAAC
This sequence comes from uncultured Reyranella sp., assembly GCA_964480235.1. Classification (GTDB taxonomy): domain Bacteria; phylum Pseudomonadota; class Alphaproteobacteria; order Reyranellales; family Reyranellaceae; genus Reyranella. The sequence continues at coordinate 1,805 of CAYZQZ010000627.1, forward strand.
CCGAAACTGCCCAACGTACCGACGCTCGAGGAGCAAGGCGTTACCGGCGCCAACGCGTCGTCCTGGGCCGCCTTCTTCGCACCAGCCGAGACTCCGGCACCGATTCTCGATCGGCTCTCGAAGGAGATCGTGGCCAGCCTGAAGAAGCCTGACGTGGTCGAGAAGATCGACAAGCTCGGCTTCACCGTCGAGCTGCGCGATCCGGTCGCCTTCAAGCCCTATCAGGCTCAGGAGATCGCAACCTGGATCAAGATCGCCAAAGACGCCGGCATCCAGCCGGAGGAATAGACGTCGCATGGAAAATCTCTGGACCGCGGCGGGCGCCAAGGAAGCGATCGCCAATCACGCCAAGAAGGGCATCGGCAAGGATCTGGCATTGCGCGTCTACACCACGCGCCTGCTGGGCGGCG
>CAYZQZ010000628.1:0-2213 GCA_964480235.1 uncultured Reyranella sp.
GCCTCGGGCGGCAACGGCGAGCAGGATATCGCCTGCTGCGAGGCCGGAATCGCGGCCTTTATGAAGACGCTCGTTTGATTACACTGGAGAAATGAGCGAACGCACGCCGCCTGCCGCTTCCACGGCCCCCGCCCGCCAGTCGATGGCCAAGGTCGTCGGCGAGAAGATCCGCAGTCAGATCCTCGACGGCAAGCTGCGCCCCGGCGAGCGGCTGGTCGAGGACCGGCTGTCGGCGGAGCTCGGGGTGTCACGGGTGCCGATCCGCGAGGCGTTGCGCGAGCTGTCGGCCGAGGGGCTGGTGCGGATCGAACGCAACCGTGGCGCCAGCGTCACCGAAGTGACGCCGGCGATGGTCGGCGAGCTGGTCGAGGTCCGCGCCCTGCTGGAAGGGCTGAACGCCCGCCTCGCCGCCCAGCGCCACGATCCCGAGATCGTCGGGCAACTGAGCGAGATCCTGGCGCGCGGCAACGCGGCCGCCGAGGCCGGCAGCACCGAGCAGCTTGCCCGGCTCAACGCCGAGTTCCACGACCGCCTGGCCGAAGCCAGCCGCAACGTCGTGCTGTCCGACGTGATGCGCGGCCTGCGCGAGCGCACCAGTCTCGCCTTCGCGATCAACGGGCGCAGCCGCGCCCGCGAGGACTGGGCCGAGCATTCGGGCATTCTCGCAGCAGTGATCGCAGGCGACGGCGAACTGGCTGCCCTGCTCGCCACCCGCCACGTGCACAATGCGGCGGCGGCCTTCGCCAAGTCTCACGCCGCCGCCAACGAGCAGGCAGCGGACTGACCCCCGAGGCGCATGTGAGTGCGCCGTGGTCGTCGTATGACGACGACGCCTCCCCATCTGAATGGGGAGGATGCTTTTCTAACGCCCCTTCATCGGCAGGCCGCCCAGGTGCGTGCCGGCATCGACGATCAGGAACTCGCCGGTGATGTTGCTCGCGCTGGTCAGGAAGAAGATCACCGCCTCCGCCATCTGCTCCGGCGTGCCGGCCTGGCGCAGTGGCGTGGTCTGCTCCTGCGCCTGCTTCAGCTTCTCGTAGTCGTCCTGGCCGAGCGCGCCGAGCAGCCAGCGCGTCTGAATGAAGCCCGGGCACACCGTATTCACCCGCACCGCCGGACCGAACCAGCGAGCCAGCGACAGGGTCAGCGTATTCAGCGCGCCCTTGGACGCCGCGTAGGGAATGGACGTGCCGACGCCCATCACGCCCGCGATGCTCGAGATGTTCACGATCGAGCCGCGCTCCTGCTTCTCGTCCCACTGCTTCTTCATGGTCGGCCACACGGCGCGGCTCATCATGTAGGGGCCGGTGACGTTGACGCGCAGGATGCGGTCGAAATCCTCGGGGCTTACGCCGTCGAGATCGCCCTGGGCCTGGAACTTGGTGGTGCCGGCATTGTTCACCAGCCCGTCGATGCGGCCCCACTTCTTCAGGGTCTCGGCCGCAAGCTTGCGGCAATCGGCGTCCTGGCCCATGTCGGCCTGGACCAGGATGGCGTCGACTCCCTTGGCCTTGACCGCAGCGTAGGTCGCGTCCGCTTCCTTCTTGCTCTTGGTGTAGTTGATCGCGACGTTCCAGCCGCGCCCCGCCAGGTCGACGGCGCAGGCCGCCCCCAGGCCCGTCGCCGAGCCGGTCACAATTGCCACCTTGGCCATGATTTCCTCCCGATATGTCGTCGGGGGCGATTCATAGGCTAGGATGCCCGCCAATCAAAGCAGGCCCAATCAGAAGGCGAGGAAATGTCCGATCTGTTTTCGCTGAAGAACCGCATCGCGCTGGTGACCGGCGCCTCGCGCGGCCTGGGCCGCGACATGGCTCTCTGCCTGGCGGAAGCCGGCGCCACGGTGCTGTGCGCGGGCCGCGCCGCGAAAGACCTCGAGACCACGGTCCGCACCATCCAGAAGAAGAAGGGCAAGGCGGCGGCGGTGATCCTCGACGTCACCAGCGAGCAGAGTATCCAGAAGGGCGTGCGGGCCCTGATCCGCAAACACCGCCGCATCGACATCCTGGTGAACAATGCCGGCGTCATCCATCGCGCCCCGATCGTCGACACCGCGACGCCCGACTTCCGCAAGGTCATCGAGACCGACCTGATCGGCCCCTTCGCGCTCGCGCGCGAGGTCGGCCGCCACATGCTGGCCCGCGAGTACGGCCGCATCGTCAACCTCTCCTCGAGCATGGCGGTGCTGGGCCGCGACACCGTCGCAGGCGACG
>CAYZQZ010000629.1:0-2211 GCA_964480235.1 uncultured Reyranella sp.
GGCGCCGGCATCGTGCTCTACGCAGTGCAGGCGCTGGGGATCGGTCTGCGCGGCTGGAGTGCGGGCTGGCTCAACGATCTGTTCGGCGACATGGAAAACCGCCAGGTCGGCATCGGCGCCGGCGCCACGGTGGTCCTGGTCAGCCTGCTCGCCCTTTTCTCGATCGGCCTCGCCCTGCGCGGCGCCTTCGGCGGCGATACCTTTGTCGCCGGCGCCGTGACCGCGGTGGCGGCCTCAATCGTGTTGTTCACCGCCTGGCCGATCCTGCGCATTCTCGTGCAGGCCTTCCAGGACGGCGACGGCGCATTCGTTCCTGCGCTGGTGGTCGATCGTCTGGCGGCCGAGAAGATTTGGAGCCTGCGATGTCTCGCAGGCGGCGGACGCTGCGGCGTGGCCTGGAACACGTTGTTCCTCGCCCTGGCCTGCGGCGTCGGCACGACCGCGCTGGGTCTCGCCTTCGCGCTGATCGCGACGCGCACGTCGTTCGCCTTCAAGCGCACCCTGCGCGTGCTGACGGTGCTGCCGATCATCACGCCCCCCTTCGTGATCGGTCTCGCGCTGATCCTGGTGTTCGGGCGCGCCGGCCTGGTGAACCAGCTGCTCGAATGGTCGTTCGCCATCCCGCCAACGCGCTGGATCTACGGCTTCCAGGGCGTCTTCCTCGCCCAGCTCTTCGCCTTCACGCCGGTGGCGTTCCTGGTGCTGATCGGCGTCGTCGAGGGCGTGAGCCCGACGCTCGAGGAAGCCTCGCAGACCCTGCGTGCCGACCGCTGGGCGACGTTCTCGACGGTCTCGCTGCCGCTGATGCGGCCCGGCCTCGCCAACGCCTTCCTGGTCGGATTCATCGAGAGCATCGCCGATTTCGGCAATCCGATCGTGCTGGGGGGCGACTACGGCGTGCTCTCGACCGAGATCTATTTCGCCGTGGTCGGCGCGCAGCTCGACTACGGGCGCGCCGCGGCGCTGGCGCTGCTTCTGCTGGTATTCGCGCTCGGCGCCTTCTTTCTGCAGCGCCGGATCGTCGGCCGCGGTTCCTATGCCACGATCTCGGGGAAGGGAGATGCCGGTCAGCCGAGCCCGCTGCCCGATCTGGCGCGCTGGCTGGCGCAGTGGATCGCCCTGCCTTGGGCTTTTCTCACGCTGCTGCTCTACGGTTTTGCCTTCGTCGGCGGACTGGTGAAAGTGTGGGGCCGCGACTACACACCGACCCTCGCCCACTACGCCAAGGCCTTCGCGATCGAGCGCGGACCGGACGGGCTGATCTGGTCGGGCGCGGCCTGGAACTCGTTCTGGACGACGGTGTCGCTGGCGGCGATCGCGGCTCCCCTCACCGCCCTGCTCGGCCTGATCGCGGCGTGGCTGCTCGTCCGCCAGCGCTTCGCCGGCCGCGCCACCCTCGAGTTCGCGACCATGCTGAGCTTCGCCGTGCCGGGTACGGTGATCGGCGTCGCCTACGTCTTCGCGTTCAACGTGCCGCCGATCGAGATCACCGGCAGCGCCCTAATCATCGTGATCTGCTTCGTGTTCCGGAACATGCCCGTAGGCGTGCGTGCCGGCATGGCCTCGATGAGCCAGATCGACCGCAGCCTCGACGAGGCTTCGCTCACCTTGCGCGGCCGCGCGCCGCAGACCCTTCTCTACGTCGTGCTGCCGCTGCTGCGGCCAGCCGTTGTCGCCGCGCTGGTCTACGGCTTCGTTCGCGCCGTCACGACGGTGAGCGCCGTGGTCTTCCTGGTAACGGCCGAATACGAGCTTGCCACCACCTACATCATCCTGCGCGTGATCAACGGCGACTATGGCCTCGCCATCGCCTACAGCTGCGCACTGATCGTGCTGATGCTTGCAGCCATCCTGGTCATCCAGATGTTGGTCGGCGAACGCCGACTCGGCCGCCGCGCACCGCAACTGAGTGGAGGCCGGGCATGAGCGTCGAGTTTCGTGGCGTCGTGAAGCGCTACGGCACGACCAACGCCGTCTCGGGCATCGACTTTGCCGTCGAGACCGGCACGCTGGTCACGTTGCTGGGGCCGTCGGGCTGCGGGAAGACAACCACTTTGCGCATGATCGCCGGCCTCGAATTGCCAAGCGAAGGCCGGATCCTGATCGCCGGCCGGGACGTCACCCGCCTCTCCGCCACAGAGCGCGACGTCAGCATGGTGTTTCAATCCTACGCCCTCTTCCCGCACATGAGCGTGCTCGACAACGTCGCCT
>CAYZQZ010000630.1:0-2209 GCA_964480235.1 uncultured Reyranella sp.
CCTTCAAGGGCATCGTCGCCGGCGAATACGATGACCTGCCGGAGCCGGCGTTCTACATGGTCGGCACCATCGACGAGGCGATCGCCAAGGCCAAGAAGCTCGCCGCCGAGGCGGCCTAAGCAGATGGCCAAGTTCGCTTTCCGCCTGGTCATGCCGGAGCGCGAGCTGCTCGCCACCGAGGCCGACATGGTCGTGGTGCCGGGCAGCGAGGGCGACTTCGGCGTCCTGCACGGTCATGCCCCGCTGATCTCCACGGTGCGCCCCGGCGTGCTCGAGGTCTTCCAGGGCAGCAAGGCCGAGCAGCGCTTCCTGGTGGCCGGCGGCATCGCCGAGGTCACGCCCGAGCGCTGCACGGTGCTGGCCGACGAGGCGGTGCCGTTCGAGAGCGTCACCGCCGAGCAGCTCGCCGACCGCGAGAAGCGCGCGCAGGACGACCTGACCGATGCCTCCACCGATGCCGAGAAGGCAGCCGCCACCAAGGCGCTCACGGTGGCCAAGGACCTGCGCCGGGCGCAGGCCTATTACGCCAGCCGCTGAGACAGGCGCCGGCGCCGACTGTCTTCAGTCGGCGCGCGAAATTCGGAAATCACGGGTGTGGTATCCCCCGGACGGGCATTGAAAGCCGGTTCGGGGGTCGCTTTATTACACCTTCGCGACAGTGGCCAAGAACTGAGTGAGAGATGGGGAGCTGGACACTCGAGCAGATCGCCTGGGATCGCTTCGACCCGTCGAAGGTCGATCCCGAGATTCTGCGCAACATCAAGGCGGCCGCCATGGTGGAGCGCAACGGGTCGGACTACGCGATCTATCTCAGCCGGGTCTTCGCCGACGATCCGGGCGCCGTCGAGGACGTCCGGCGCTGGTCGCTGGAAGAGGTCCAGCACGGTATGGCGCTGGGGCGCTGGGCGCAGCTCGCCGATCCGTCGTGGGACTTCGATGCCGCCTTCGCGCGCTTCCGGGCGGGCTATCAGCTGCCGCTCGACGCCACCCGGTCGGTGCGCGGCAGCCAGGCCGGCGAGATGATGGCGCGCTGCATCGTGGAGACCGGCACCAGCTCCTATTACAGCGCCCTGCACGATGCCTCCGAGGAACCGGTGCTGAAGCAGATCTGCGAGCGCATCGCGGGTGACGAGTTCCGCCACTACAAGCTGTTCTACGACCACATGCAGCGCCTGATGGTGCGCGACCGGCTCACGACCTGGCAGCGGCTGTGGATCGGCTGGAGCCGGATGGCCGAGAGCGAGGACGACGAACTGGCCTACGCCTACTTCGCCGCCAACGAGCCGCTCGATGCCGTCTACGATCGAAAGAAGTCCGGCAACTCCTACGCCCGCCGCGCCTATCCGCTGTACCGGCAGTTCCACGTGCAGCGCGCGATGGCGATGGTGCTGAAGGCACTCGGGCTCAATTCGACGGGCCGGCTCAACCGGGTGCTGACCCGGCTCGGCCTGTGGTTCCTGCGCCGCCGCTCGAGCAAGCTCGCCGCGCAGGGTGCGTAGGGAGCCGCGCTAGGCGGCAACCAGGTCGGCGAATTCCTTCAGGACCGCCTCGTAGACCTGCCGCTTGAACGGCACGATCATCGCCATCATTTCCCGCGCCGTCAGCCACTTCCAGTCGGTGAATTCCGGCCCATGCGGATCACCATGGGCATCGAGGTCGATGTCGGCGTCGGCCCCGGTGAAGGCGAGCGCGAACCACTTCTGCGTCTGGCCCGTCCAGCGGCCCTTCCAGTGCGCCGGCCGCAGCTCTTCGGGCACGTCGTAGGGGATCCAGTCGCGCGTCTCGCGCAGCAGCAGGGCCTTCGTGGTGCCGACTTCCTCGGCCAGTTCGCGGCAGGCGGCTTCCACGGGGGTCTCGCCCCTGTCGACGCCGCCCTGCGGCATCTGCCAGGCCATGCCTTCGGGCATCCTGGCCCGCCGGCCGACGAAGATCCGTCGGTCGGCGGAGATCAGCATCAGCCCGACATTGGGCCGATAGCCCTTGGGGGGCCGATACCCCCGCGCGAGGGCGGGGGACGGGCCGGCGCCCCTCAGTTGGCGCGGCTCGAGTAGAGCGAGATGCCGCGGATCAGGTCGAGCGCGCGCAGCAGCTGGTAGTCGGCGACCGACTCCTTCGGCGGCTCGTCCGGATCGCCCGCCTGTGCGGCGGGCTTGTCCTTGTCGGCCGGCTTGGCCGGGTCGGTCTTGCCGGCCTCGGGCTTCGGCGCCTC
>CAYZQZ010000631.1:0-2185 GCA_964480235.1 uncultured Reyranella sp.
GCGCCCGAGGCAATGGCGGACAATTTCCCGCGCTTTGCCGGACCGCGCCCCACTCCCGCGTCGCCGCCCAAGACCGACCGCTCCTTCATCGACACCATGCCGGTCCCCGACATGGTGATTCGACCCACTGCCAAGGGCGCCGGTCTGCCCGCACTGATCGAGCCCAAGGCCAACCGGCGCATGAGCATCGTGCTGGCCACGTCGCTTCTGCTTGTGGTGGCCGCGGTCGCCGCCGTCTATGTCTTCCGCACCGATATCCTGGCCGCGTTGCCGGCGGAGTGGCGGACCATGCTGCGCCTCAGCCCCTGAGAGCGGCCTCAGAAGATCAGCCCCCGACGAGAACCGACCGATGCCCAACCGTCCCGCGCCCGACCGGCCCCATGTCTCGATCCGCTTCTCGGCCGCCGAGATCGCGAGCCGGGTCGACGTGATGGCCGCCGACCTCGCCGAGCAACTGCCGGCCGACACGCTGGTCGTGTCGGTGCTGAAGGGCAGCTTCGTTTTTGCCGCCGACCTGATCCGCTCGCTGAGCCGGGCCGGCGCCGACTGGTCGATGGATTTCCTGACGCTGTCAAGCTACGGCACCGGCACCCAGACCACCGGCACGGTGCGGATCGTGCGCGACATCGTCGACGAGGTGCGAGGCCGCGACGTGCTTTTGGTCGACGACATCCTCGAATCGGGCTTCACGCTGAGCTTCGCCAAGAACCTCCTGAGGGAACGCGGCGCGCGCAAGGTGTGGGGCTGCACCCTGCTCGACAAGCCCGAGAAGCGGCGCACCGACCTGAAGGCCGACTTTGTGGGCTTCGAGGCAGGCGACGAGTTCCTGGTCGGCTACGGACTCGACTGGGCGCACCGCTTCCGCGGCCTGCCCTATATCGGCGTGGTCGAGAAGGGTGTGAGCTGAGGAGCGCGCCCATGGCACGGACCTCTCAAGGCGGATCGCGTGCCGGCTCTCCCGGAGACACCGTCGGCATTCAGGTGCCGGCCGGCCGCATCCATGCCACCCGCGCACGCTGGCAGACGGTGCTGGTGGCGCCGGACAAGCCCTCGATCTATCGCCTGTTCAATGCCGCCCCGCGGCGGCCAGGCACTCCGCCAACGCGATGATGGTGGTGATCGACGGCTCGAAACGGCCGCTGCGCGTCGATCCCGGCAGCTCGATCGACGTCATGGCCAAGCGCATCCGCATGCGGGCCGGAAGCGGCGGCGGCAGCGACACGATCGAAGGCTGGTACGTCCTGGTGTCGTGAGAGCGCGCGCGCCGTGCGCCGCGCTTCTCAGTATGTCTTGAGCAGGCGGTCGATGTAGTCGAGCTCTTCCTTGGGCCGCAGCTGCTCGCCGGCGCGGCGACGCAGTTCGTCGAGGATCTCGCGGCTCTTCTGGCGCTCGAGTTCGAGCGGCACCTTGTCCTGTCCCGCGTCCACGGAGTCGCCGTAGTTGCCGTCGGAGCGGCCGAGCGGATCGCGGTCGTCGCTGCGACGCTCGCGCTCCTCGATCTCGGCAATGTCCTGGCCGTTGCCCGGGCCGCGCTGGCGCATCTGTTCCGCCATGTCGCCCATGCCCTGCTGCAGGTTGTCGAGCGCACGCCGCTGGGCGCGGCCGGCCTCGCGCGCGTCGCCGCGGCGCAGCGCCTCCTCGGCCTCGCGCATCGAGCGTTCGGCACGGCCGAGCGCCTCGGGCATGCCCATGCCGTTCTCGTCGAGCTTGCGCATGAAGTCGCCGAGCTGGTTACGAAGCTGACCCTGCTGCTGGCCCTGGTTCTCGCCCCACTGGCCGTCGCCCTGCCCGGGCTGCTGACCCTGGCCACGCTGGCCCTGTTGGCCCTGCTGGCCTTGCTGCCCGCGCTGGCCTTGCTGACCCTGCTGCTGGCGGCCCTGACGCTCGCTCTCGCCGAGCAGCTGGTTCTGGCGCCGCGACAACCGGTCGAGCTGGTTCATCATCTCGCGGCCCTGCTGGTTGCCCTGCCCCTGCTGGCCCTGCTGCTGACGCCCCTGCTGCCGCTGCTGGCCGTTCTGGCCCATCATCGGCGTGGCGTTCTCCATCATCTTGCGCAGCTCTTCGAGAAGCTTCTTGGCCTCCTCGCGCTGGCCGTTCTTCGCCATCTCGCGAATCTTGTCGAGCATCTTCTGCAGGTCGTCCTGCGTCATGGTGTTGTTGGGATCCATGCGCTGCGCCTGCTCTT
>CAYZQZ010000632.1:0-2182 GCA_964480235.1 uncultured Reyranella sp.
GGATGATCGACGGCAGGTTGGCCGCGACGCAGCGCTCGAAGGCGGCGGGAAAGTCCGCCGTCTTCTCGACCGTCTCGCCGTGGCCGCCGAAGGCGCGGGCGTAGGCGGCGAAGTCGGGGTTCTTGAGTTCGGTGCCGTGCACGCGCGTCGGGTACTCGCGCTCCTGGTGCATGCGGATCGTGCCGTACATGCCGTTGTCGACCACGACGATCACGATGTTGGCGCCGTGCTGGACGGCCGTCGCGAACTCCTGGCCGTTCATCAGGAAGCAGCCGTCGCCGGCCAGCGACACCACCATGCGGCCGGGCTCGGCGATCTTGGCCGCGACGGCGGCCGGCACGCCGTAGCCCATCGCCCCCGAGGTGGGCGCGAGCTGGGTCTTGAAGCCCTTGTACTGGAAGAAGCGGTGCAGGAAGGCCGCGTAGTTGCCGGCGCCGTTGGTGACGATCGCGTCCTCGGGCAGGCGGCCGTTCAGCCACTGGATCACCTCGCCCATGTTCACCGAGCCGGGCAGCGGGCCGGGCTTGATGTTGTCGAGATACTCGGCGTGGCTCTCGGCGACGGTGTTCTTCCAGCGCGAGGAGTCGACCGGCTTCATCGCCTTGGCGGCGGCGGCGAAGGCCTGCATGCCGGAGTTGATCGGCAGCGTCGCCTGATAGACGCGGCCGAGTTCCTCGGCGCTCGCGTGAACGTGCACCAGCTTCTGCTTCGGCACCGGCAGGTCGAACAGGGTGTAGCCGCCGGTCGTCGCCTCGCCGAGACGCGGGCCGATGGCGATGATCAGGTCCGATGCCTTGAGGCGCTTGCCGAGCGCGGGGCCGACGCCGACGCCCAAGTCGCCGGCATAGTTCGGGTGTCGGTTGTCGAACAGGTCCTGGTTGCGGAACGAGGCGCAGACCGGGAGGCCGTTCTGTTCGGCGAAGGCCTTTATGTCCCTGCAGGCTTCGGCGCTCCAGCCGCCGCCGCCCACGATCACCATCGGCCGTTCGGCCTTCTCCAGAAGCGCGCGCAGTCTGGCCATGTCGTCGGGCGAGGGCGCGCCGCGGGCGGTCTTGTAGGGGCCGGCGTCGGCGACCTCGACCTCGTCGACCAGCATGTCTTCCGGCAACGCCACCACGACCGGGCCGGGCCGGCCGTTCATGGCGCGGTGGAAGGCCTGGCTGATCAGTTCGGGAATTCGGCGGGCGTCCTCGATCTGGGTCACCCACTTGGCCATCTGGCCGAACATGTGGCGGTAGTCGATCTCCTGGAACGCCTCGCGGTCGGTGGTCTCGCGGGCGACCTGGCCCACCAGCAGGATCATGGGTGTCGAATCCTGGAAGCCGGTATGCAGTCCGATCGAGGCGTTGGTGGCGCCGGGGCCTCGCGTGACGAAGGCGATGCCGGGCTTGCCGGTGAGCTTGCCGTAGGCCTCGGCCATGTTGGCCGCCCCGCCCTCCTGTCGGCAGATGACGTAGCGGATCGAGTTGCGCTGGGCGTAGAGCGCGTCGAGCGCCGCCAGGTAGCTTTCGCCCGGCACGCCGAAAATCGTGTCGGCGCCGTGGATGCGCAGCTGATCGATCAGGACCTGCGCGCCGCTGCGGCGCGGGTGAGTGGTCGACATGTTGTTCTTGTCCTTACTCTACTTCGTGGGTGAGACGCGGGCTGGCACCAACATGTTGTTTCGGCCCGCCTGCATGTTTGTCGGTCACGGCGCTGTCTGGCGCCGTTCAGGGTCGCGTCGCGCGATGACGATGGTCGAAGATCATTCTGGCGTTCCTCCGCTCGACGTGTCGTTTATGTGACGCGCCGCAGGACATGCTAGCGCGGCGCGCGGCGGCTGTGGACTCAGCGGCTGAATCAGCGCATAACTGCGGCATAGCGACACTGCCCGAAGAGTATCATCTCGAATCTTCGTCAAAGGTCGCGGAGCGCGATACCGGTCAACGTCTTCCCCGTGAGTCCCTTGGTCATCAGTCAAAAGTCAACGAATCGCCTGGACGTTCCCGTCCAGCAAGCGCGCGCCGGACTCCGCTCGATCCTCACTCTCCAGCCCAGAGCCTTTAATGAGTCGTAAATTGTTTGTGGGCAATCTGCCCTATTCGGTCACGTCCGAGCGTCTGCAGGAAGCCTTCTCCCAGTTCGGCAACGTCACCTCTTCGAAAGTGATCGTGGATCGCGAGACCGGCCGTAGCCGCGGGTT
>CAYZQZ010000633.1:0-2168 GCA_964480235.1 uncultured Reyranella sp.
AACCACCGACACTGCGATTTTCAGTCGCATGCTCTACCAACTGAGCTACCTGGGCGGCGCCGTTTCCGAGCGGGGGCGCTTATAGGATGGGCCGAACGGGCTGTCTAGCCACCCTCTTGCCGGCCGTTGGGCTCCTCCTCGCCCGGTCCTTCGTCGGTCTCCACCCGATAGCCTTCCTTCAGCCAGCGGCCGAGATCGATGTCGGCGCAGCGTTTGGAGCAGAACGGACGATATTTGAGCTCGGCCGCCTTGCGGCAGATCGGGCATTTGGCCTCGATGCGAACGGCGCGCAGCGGCGGGACGGGACGGTCGTTAGGTCTGTTCATCTTCGCAAACGTCGTACCGCCAGAATCCGCCGGGAATTGCCCACCGTCAATCGGCTGCCGTTCAGTCTGCCAACGGGCCGCCCTGTTCCAGCGCCTCGAGCTGGGCAGCCAGCGGGGCGCCACGGCGGGCGCGGGTCAGTTCGAACAGGCCGAGCCGCGTGAAACCGTAGAGCTGGGTCGGCACGGGGTCGTCGCGCAAGGCCTCGGCGAGGGCCGCCTGGACCTTGTCGCGGTCGTAGGCGCTGCGCATCGAGACGAAGTCGATCACCACGGCACCGGCAAGATTGCGCAGCCTGAGCTGCTGGGCGATCGAGGGCGCCGCCTCGAGATTGACCTCGACCGGACGGCGCGGCGCGCGCCCCTGGCGGCCGCCGGCGCTGCCGCTGTCGACATCGACCGCGGTCAGGGTCTCGCCCGGTTCGAACAGGATTTCGACGCCGCTTTCCAGCGCGATGCGCTCGGCCAGGGCGGCATCCATCTGGCCCGAGACGTCGTCGATGTCGAATACCGGCATCGGCCCGTTGTGCCAGCGCACGCGGATCTTCTCGCGGCAGCGGTCCATCTCGTCCTGCAGGTTGCGCGCCATGGTCCGGTCGTCGAGGATCACTTCTTCGAGGGCGGCGCCATGGTCGCGCAGCGCCCTTGCGATCGGGTCGCGCTCGCCCGGCATGCGCGCGGTGATGTCGGCCGGCGGCGGCGCGTCGAGCGCATGCCGGCGCACGCGCTCCCAGCGTTCCATGATCTGCGCCGCATCGGCTTCGAGGATCTCGTGGCTCGCTCCCGCCGCCGCGGTGCGCAGCACGACGCCGCCTTCCAGCAGGTTGGCGACGTGTCCCGCCAGCCGGTCGCGCTCGGATTCGCCCTCGATGCGGCGCGAGAACGACACCCCGCTGCCCATCGGGTGATAGACGAGGTAGCGGCCGGACAGCGCGATGTTCATGGTCAGCCGCGGGCCCTTGTCGTTGTCCTCGTTGCCGGTGCGGACCTGCACCAGGATCGGTGCGCCGAGCGGCGGCCACTCCTCGATGCCGGCACGGTCGGCGGCGCGCAGGAATCCGGATTTGCCGAGGCCGATATCGACGAACGCCGCATCGAGCTCGGGCATCACCCGCTCGACCCGGCCGAGATAGATGCCGTCGGCCAGCGACGGCCGGTCGCGCCGGGCGATCTGCAGCTCGACCAGTCGGCCCTGTGCGACCAGCGCCATCAGGAAGGCCTGCGGCATGACATGGCAGATCAGGCGGTCGACGGCGCTCATCGCAGGGCGGCTTTCAACATCTGTGCCGTCTCGTGCAGCGGCAGGCCGACCACGTTGCTGTAGGAGCCCGACACGAACGCGATGTACTTCGCGGCCAGTCCCTGGATGGCATAGCCACCGGCCTTGCCGCGCCACTCGCCGCTCGCGACGTATTCCTCGATCTCGGCCGGCTCGAGACGCTTGAAGCGCACCGCCGTCTCGACCAGCCGGGTCTGGAGCTTGCCGCCCGTCCTGCCCAGCACGACGCCACCCAGCACCTTGTGCCGGCGGCCGGACAGCAGCGCGAGGCAGGCACGGGCCTGCGGCTCGCTTTCGGCCTTGGGCAGAATGCGCCGTCCGACAGCGACCACGCTGTCGGCGGCGAGCACGAGCTTGTCGGGATGACGCACTGCGATTGCCTCGAACTTTGCGTGCGCCATGCGCAACGCGTAGTCGCGGGGCTGCTCCGCCGGAAGCGGTGTCTCGTCGAGGTCTGCGGGATCGACCAGCCCGGGCTCGATCCCGATCTGCCGCAGCAGGTCGAGCCGGCGCGGCGAAGCGGATGCCAGGACGAGCGTGGCAGCCAAGCCTACTTGAAGCGGAAG
>CAYZQZ010000634.1:0-2162 GCA_964480235.1 uncultured Reyranella sp.
GCGCCACATCGAGCAGCCGCGCGGAATCGCGCGGAGAGACGGGGCGCTGGGCGATCAGGTCTGGCGGCAGGTCGAAGTCGAAGAGATCGACGCGCATCAGGTCCTAGGCTGCGCCGGTATCCATCATGTCGGCATCGGAATCGTCGGCAGGCGGCCGCGCGCCGGCATCGAGCAGCGCCACGAACCGGTGCACACCGTCGACCACGACCCGCTTCACCCGCGCCCGGGTCTCGAGACAATGCAGATGGGCGAGCGTCTCGCCGAAGGCAAACACGATCTGGTTGTTGTCGAGATGGCGCGGGAACAGCACGGGCACCATGTCCCAGCCGGTCGCCCCTTGCACACCACGCTGGGCGATCGCGGTCGCCATGTCATTGAGACGCGCGTCGTGATGGGCCACCAGCTGGTCGAGGCGGGTGTGCAGGCCGACGAACGGGAAACCGTGGCTCGGCAGGACCAGTGCATCTGCGGGCAGCCGGCGGAAGCGCGAGAAACCGTCGAGGAACCAGGTCAGGGCGTCGGCCAGGGGCTCGTTGGGCCACACGCCGACATTGGTGCTGATCTTGGGCAGCACCTGGTCGCCGGCGATCAGGACGTTGAGCTCGGGGCACCACAGCGAGGCGTGTTCGGGCGCATGGCCGCGCCCCACGATCACGTCCCAGCGGTGGCCGCCGATCGTGACGGGATGGGCATGGATCAGGCGGCGGTACGCCGGCGGCAGCGGCGCCACGCCCTTGGCGTAGCCGCCCTTGTGGCGATGAAAGAGCGATATCTTGTCCGCCGGCACGCCGTTGCGCTGCAGATGGGCGGCGCGCACATCCTCGTTCTCGATGATGTCGTTGCGTCCGGCGACGGCGCTCATGTACTCGCCCAGCGTCATGTAGAGCGGGGCCTGCCAGCGCTCGCACAGCCAGCCGGCCAAGCCGACATGATCGGGATGCAGATGGGTGGCGACCACACGCGTCACCGGCTTGCCCATCAGCTTTTCGGCGAAGATCTTCTCCCACAAGTCGCGCGTGTCCTGCGTGTTGATGCCGGTGTCGACGATCGTCCAGCCGTCCTTCTCCTCGACCAGCCAGAGGTTGATGTGGTTGAGCTGGAACGGCAGCGGCATGCGCAGCCACCAGATGCCGGGCGCCACGTTCTTGATGTCGCCAGGTTCCGGCACGTCGCCGCTGGGAAAGCGCAACTGCGCCAGCAGGCGCTGCGAAAGGTCGGTCGAGTCGGGCATGGACGGACTCTAGTCCGTCGCCGCCTCGGGTGTCACGAGTGCGAACCGACTGCCCGCCATGCGATATCGCGGCGATAGAAGCCTTCGGGCCAGTCGATCAGCCCGACCGCCCTGTAGGCTCGGGCACGTGCCTCCTCGACGGTGGGCGCCATGGCCGTCACGTTCAGCACGCGACCGCCATTGGCGAGGATGGTCTGGCCGTCCGTACCGAACTTCGTGCCGGCGTGGAAAATGGTCACGCCCGGGACCTTCGACGCGGCCTCGAGGCCGCGGATCGTGCTGCCCCTGGGGTAGGAGTCGGGATAGCCCCTGGTGGCCATGATCACGGTCAGGGCAGCTTCCGCCGACCAGCGCAGGTCGAGATGTTTCAGGCCGCCGTCGGCACAGGCGAGAAGCGCCGGCACGATGTCGGACTTGAGCCGCATCATCAGCACCTGGGTCTCGGGATCGCCAAAGCGGCAGTTGTATTCGACCAGCCGCGGCGCGCCTTTGTCGACCATCAGGCCGGCATAGAACACGCCCTTGAACGGGCATCCGAGCTCCTTCATGCCGCGCACGGTCGGAAGGATGATCTCGTCCATGATGCGCTTCTGAAGAGCGGCGTCGAAGATCGGCACCGGCGAATAAGCGCCCATGCCGCCGGTGTTGGGTCCCTTGTCGTCGTCGAAGGCGCGCTTGTGGTCCTGCGCATCGATCAGCGGCAGCACGTTGTCGCCGTCGCACAGTACGAAGTAGCTCACTTCCTCGCCCTGCATGAATTCTTCGATCACCACTGAGGAGCCGGCGGGGCCGAATCTGTTGCCCGACAGCATGTCGCGCACCGCGTCGATCGCCTGCTCGGTCGTCTCGGCGATGATCACGCCCTTGCCGGCGGCGAGGCCGTCGGCCTTGATCACGATCGGCGTCTTCTGCGTCTTGAGATAGGCCTCGG
>CAYZQZ010000635.1:0-2158 GCA_964480235.1 uncultured Reyranella sp.
GCGCCGTAGCGCAGCTTCGGCTCGGCCGGGAAGTGCTTGGCGAGGTCCTGCCACGGGCGCTTCTTGCCGTCGGCCGGGTACTCGTAGAAGCCCTTGCCATTCTTTCGGCCAAACCGCTCCAGCTTCTTGACCATCAGTTCGAGGATGTCCTCGGTGCCCGACGACTCGTACTTGTGGCCGGTCGCCTCGGCGTCACGCCGCGACTGGTCCATGATCTTCCAGCTCAGGTCGATCGCGACCTCGTCGTTGAGCGACAGCGGGCCCACCGGCATCCCGGCGAAGCGGGCGCAGTTCTCGATCATCGCCGCCGGAATGCCTTCCTTCAGCATGCGATGGCCTTCGGAGATGAAGGCGCCGCAGACGCGGCTGGTGAAGAAGCCGCGGCTGTCGTTCACCACGATCGGCGTCTTGCGGATCTTCTGCACGAGGTCCATCGCCTTCGCGAGGGTTTCCTGCGAGGTCTTCTTGCCGACGATGATCTCGACCAGCGGCATCTTCTCGACCGGCGAGAAGAAGTGCAGGCCGATGAAGTTCTCCGGCCGCGCCGATGCCTCGGCGAGTCCGGTGATCGGCAACGTCGAGGTGTTGGACGCAAACACCGCCTTCGGATCGAGGTTGGCTTCGGCCTTCTTGGTCGCCTCGGCCTTGACCTCGCGGTTCTCGAACACGGCCTCGATCACCAGGTCGCAGCCCTTGAGGGCGGCGAAGTCCGGCGTGGCATTGACCTTGGCGAGCAGGCCGTCGCGCTTGGCCTGGTCCATGCGGCCGCGCTTGACGAGCTTGTCGAGCTCGCCCGCGATGTGGGCCTTGCCCTTGTCGGCCGCGGCCTGGTCGCGGTCGATCAGCACGATGTCGAGGCCGGCCTGAACGGACACGGTCGCAATGCCGGCGCCCATCAGACCCGCACCGAGCACGCCGATCTTCTTGTACTCCTGCTTCGCCACGCCCTTGGGCCGGCGGGCGAGCTTGTTCGCCTCCTGCAGGCCGAAGAACAGCGTACGGATCATGCTCTTGGCCACCGGATCGCGCAGCAGCGAGACGAAGTAACGGGTCTCGACCTTGAGACCGCTGTCGAACGGCAGCTGCAGGCCTTCGTAGACGCAGGACATGATTGCCTTCGGCGCGGGATACACGCCGTTGGTCTTGCCGGCGATCATGGCATTGCCGCCGATGAAGGTCTGCACGCCCGGCGGGCTCCACACCTGGCCGCCCGGGAAGCCCGGCGTCTTGAAGCCGGGCTTGTCCCACGGCTGCACGGCGCGGCTGTCGACCGGCTTGCCGCCCTTGCCGGCATAGGCCGGCACGACGGTCTCCTTGTTCTCCGCCGTCAACCACGCCTTGGCGCGGGCCAGCAGCTGGTCGGCCGGCACGACCTCATGGATGAGGCCGAGGGTCTTGGCGGCGTCGACCGTCAAGTCCTTGCCCTCGATCAGGATCGGCGCGGCGTTCATCACGCCGACCAGGCGCGGAATGCGCTGCGTGCCGCCGGCGCCCGGCAGCAGGCCGATCTTGACTTCGGGCTGGCCGATCTTGGTCTTCGGGTTCGCCGCGGCAATGCGGTAGTGGCTGGCGAGACAGATCTCGAAGCCACCGCCGAGTGCGGTGCCGTTGATCGCGGCGACCACCGGCTTGCCGCCCGTCTCCTGGCCGCGGAACAGCTTCTGCAGCTGACTGAACTGGTCGGTGAGCTTGGCGGCATCCGTGGTGTCCGCCGCCATCAGCATCTCGAGATCGGCACCGGCAATGAACGTGTCCTTGCCGGAAGTGATGATGATGCCCTTCACCTTGTCGTCCTTGAGCGCCTTCCCGAGCGCGTCACGGTAGGCGGTGATCGAGCCCTCGTTCAGCACGTTCATGGAACGGCCCGGCATGTCCCAGGTAATCGTGGCAATGCCGTCGCTGTCGACGTTGTAGTTGATCATGTCGGTCTCCGAATTCTTGGTGGGGCGCACCCTTCGAGACGCCTCGCTACGCTCGGCTCCTCAGGGTGAGGAATACTTCGAACCAACTACCACCTCACCCTGAGGAGGCCGCGCAGCGGCCGTCTCGAAGGGTGGGCAGCAGTCGGATGCCTACACGCGCTCGATGATGGTGGCCGTACCCATGCCGCCGCCGACGCACAGCGTGGCGAGACCGGTTGCGAGATTGCGGCGCTCGA
>CAYZQZ010000636.1:0-2157 GCA_964480235.1 uncultured Reyranella sp.
GACCCTGTGGGCGGCGAAGAAGCTGGGACGTCCCGTGAAGTGGACGTGCGAGCGCTCGGAAGCGGTGATGGCGGACGAGCACGGCCGCGACAATGTCGGCGAGATCACGCTGGCGCTCGACAAGGACAACAAGTTCATCGCGCTGAAGCTGTAGATGCTGGCGAACATCGGCGCCTATGTCGGCTCCGACCGCAACCTGCTGTCGCCATTCGGCCAGATCGGCACGGTGCTGGGCGTCTACAAGATTCCGCTGGCCTACATCAACGTGATCGGCGTGCTGTCGAACACCAACCCGACCGCACCCTATCGCGGCGCGGGGCGGCCCGAGGCGATCTACCTGATCGAGCGGCTGGTCGATGATGCGGCGCGCGAGCTCGGCGTCGATCGAGTCGAGCTCAGGCGCAAGAACATGCTGCCGGAATCGGCGATGCCGTATCAGAGTCCGGTCGGACCTCTCTACGACTGCGGCAAGTTCGAGGAGAATCTCGACATGGCGCTGAAGCTTGCCGACGTCGCGGGTTTCAAGGCGCGCCAGGAGGAAAGCAGGAAGCAGGGCAAGCTCAGGGGCTTGGGCATCGTCAATGCAATCGAGCAGGCGGCGGGACCGGCGCAGCCGGAATATGCCGAGATCCGCTTCAATCCGTCGGGCACCGCGGCGCTGCTGATGGGCACCAAGGCGCAGGGGCAGGGTCACGAGACGATGTTCAAGCAGATCCTGCACGAGAAGCTCGGCATCGACCCGAACGAGGTGCAATACATCGACGGCGATACCGACCGTGTGGCGTTCGGCATGGGGACGAACGGCTCGCGCTCGACCGTGCTGGGCGGTTCGGCGGTCTATGTGGCCGCGGACAAGGTGATCGCCAAGGGCAAGCTGCTGGCGGGCCATCTGCTGGAAGCCGGCGAGCAGGACATCGAATTCGCCGACGGCACGTTCCGCGTGAAGGGCACCGACAAGACCGTGGTGCTGAAGGAGGTCGCGAAAGCCGCGTTCAATCCGACCAAATGGCCGAAAGGCAAGTTCGAGGGCGGTCTCTACGAGAACGCCACCTTCAAGGCCGAGAAGGACACGTTCCCCAACGGCTGCCACATCTGCGAGGTCGAGGTGGATCCCGAGACCGGCGTGGTCAGGCTCGACCGCTACGCCGTGGTCGACGATGTAGGTACGGTGATGAATCCCATCGGATTGAAAGGGCAGATCCATGGCGGCGTCGCGCAGGGCGTCGGCCAGATCCTGAGCGAGCAGGTGGTGTGGGACCGCGAGAGCGGCCAGCTCCTGACCGCGAGCTTCCTCGACTACGCCATGCCGCGCGCCGACACGATGTGCAGCATGGAGATCAAATCGAACCCGGTGCCGACCAAGTACAACCCGCTCGGCGCCAAGGGGGCGGGCGAGGCGGGCACCGTCGGCGCCATGCCGGTGGTGATGAACGCCATCATGGACGCGCTGGCGCCGCTCGGCGTCAAAGACGTCGAGATGCCTGCAACGGCACAGAATGTATGGAAAGCAATCAGCAAAGCGCAGCGCAGCTAATTGGCTTCGGCGGCGTGCAGCGCTGCCAGGAGCGCAAGCGACCGATGCGCGGGTGCCGCGCGGGCAGAAAGAATCAAGGCGTTGCGACACCGCCTGCAAGGCTCAACAGAGCGGGCTCTCGGCGTTGATTGCAACGCCTGCCGCTCGCCGGGGCTGGTCGCTTCGCGCCTAAGGACTTGCTTTGCCGCGGAACTTCTCAGGTGGCCTGTCTCCCCACTGAGACTGCAGGCCTTCCTCGGCGCTGACCAGATTGCCGCCGTTCGTGGCGTTGAGGCGGTCGGTATCGGCCCAGCGCTCGTGGACCCGGCCCCACGGATCGGACCAGTAGTCGTAGACCTGGCTGCCGAGCAGATGACGGCCAATGCCCCACATGTGCTCGTACTTGCCGACTCTCTTCAGGTGCTCGTGGTCCTGGAAGACCGCGTCGATGTCCTGCGCTTCGTAGGAGACATGGTTCAGGCCGGCCCTGGTATTGTGCACGCAGAACAGCACGTGGTGGTCGACATACTCCTCGCCGCGGTCGAGCCGGCTGAAGCCGCCGATGATGTTGTCCTTCTCGCCGGCATAGACGTCGTCCGAGCGGATCATGCCCAGCGTGTTGCGGAACCAGGCGAGCGTCTCCT
>CAYZQZ010000637.1:0-2155 GCA_964480235.1 uncultured Reyranella sp.
TCGACACGCCGGTCATCGCCGTGATCGACGGCAAGTACGGCTTCGGCCAGACCGTAACGCCGCAGGCCGTTCGCATCGGCATCGACAAGGCCAGGAAGAATGGCCTTGCCGCGGTGACCCTGCGGAATGCGGGGCATGTCGGCCGGGTCGGCGACTGGGCCGAGATGGCGGCGGCAGAGGGGCTGGTCTCGGTGCATTTCGTCAACGCCTCCGGCAGCGTACTGGTGGCGCCCCATGGCGGCGTCGATCGCCGGTTCTCGACGGCGCCGTACTGCGTCGGAATTCCGCGCCCGGGGCAGGATCCGCTGGTGCTCGACTTCGCCACATCGATCGTCGCCGAAGGCAAGGTGCTGGTGGCCAGTCAGGGCGGCAAGAAGGTACCGGAAGGTGCGCTGATCGGCCCCGACGGCAAGCCCAGCAACGACCCGCATCTGCTCTACGGCGACTACACCCCGACCGGCCCGCGCAACCATGCCCAGGGAACCGGTGCGATTCGCGCCTTCGGCGACCACAAGGGGGCGGGGTTGGCCTTCATGTGCGAGATGCTGGGCGGATCGTTCAGCGGCAACGGCGCGACCGACCCCGCGCGCGGCCGCTTTGCGAACGGCATGCTGTCGTTCTACCTCGACCCCAAGGTCTTCGATCCCGAAGGATTCTTCCCCAAGGATATCGCCAGGTACGTGGCCTTCGTGAAGAGCTCCCGTCCGGTGAAAGCGGGTGGCGAGGTGCTGGTGCCGGGCGAGCCGGAATCGCGGATGCGAATGGAGCGGACGGCCAACGGCGTGCCGCTGCCGGACGATACATGGGCGGCAATCGTGGAGACGGCGCGCTCGGTGGGGCTCGACGAGCGGCGGATTCAGCAGGCAACGATGTAGGAACTTGAGTTGGCCGCTTAGCGGCCGGCTTTGCGCTGCAGGCGATAGAAGGATCCCAGCACCGGGTCCTTGGGCAGCTGCGTCGCCTCATATTCAGCGTGCAGCATGTTCCACATGGTATGGATGCGCTTCGGAGTAGCGATCGATCCATTCAGATGTTCAAGATACCTCAGGTCCATGTCCCACAAATTGACGATCACCACCTCGTAGCCCAGTTCGAGGGCCCGGTCGATCTGGCGGCGCAATTCGGCGGCAACGGCTTCATCGGTCCAGTCCGGGTGCAACATGAAGGGACTGGCGAAGCCGATCCATTTGAACTTGGGATTGGGCTGAGGCGCTTGGCCGAGATCGTCGACGCCCGGATAGATCCGCCCCCAGAACGCCGAAGTGTAGGTCATCACCCAGTCGAAATCGTGCATCACGAGCACGAGCTTTGAAGTATCGAAACGCTGCTCCATGCGTTCGACACCCTGGCGCCACATCGTGTCCTGGCCGCGCAGGGGCACGAGACTCACGAGGTTGTAGACGAGCAGCAGGCCGGTAAACCCGCCCAGGGCCGCGAGCCCCCGTTGCGGCCAGCGCTTCTTCGCCGCCACCAGTACCAGCGCCCATCCGATGGTCAGCCAGCCCATGACGTTGATCTGCATCTGCGGGTCGTGCGGCTGCGAATAGGCGTTGAGGACCTCGCCGGCGACGAAGGTACCGCCGAAGATCGCGGCCAGGGCCCACGAGCGGTTGTCGTCGCGGCCGCGCCACAGGACGCCCAGCGCGATCCAGGCGACGATGAGCGAAATGCCGATCGACAGATAGCGCCAGACGTCCCATCCGGGGAAGTTCGGGATCTTGGTCAGGCCCTCGCCGAGCAGATAGGCCGCGATGCCGTCGGACAGGTAGAAAAGCTTAGCCCAGGTGAAGCCCGCCCAGACCGTGGCTACACCTTTGCCGGTCCATATGAGTCCGATCGGACCCATCTGGCCGGGATGCCCCTGAGTGATCAGGGAAATCGCCGACGTGGTGAGGAACACGCCTGCGAGCAGCACGACATTCCAGCCGACTCGCCAGACGAGGCGCGATTCGCACAGCCAGAGCGCGGCCATCAGCGCGGGCAGGGTGGGGATGATCAATCGCCACTCGAACAACCAACCGATGGTGAACAGCACCGCGATGCCGAACACGCGCGCAATCGTTGGGCGGGCGAACCAGTTGCTGGCCAGCGCCATCGCCCCGAAGACAATGACGTAGCCCGGCATGATGTCTTCGTTCGTGATGGTGAGGAACAG
>CAYZQZ010000638.1:0-2151 GCA_964480235.1 uncultured Reyranella sp.
GCATGATGCCCTTCAGCACGAAGTTGCCCTTCCACAGCTCGCGGAAGCGCTCGACGTGCTTCCAGGTCATCGGCGCGCGATTCTGGTAGGCGACGAGATCGGCGACCTGCTCGGCCGAGGCGTTGGGGCCGGCGTATTTCGCCCAATTGCTGAAATAGGGCGTGCCGTGGCGCAGCCACTCCAGCATCCAGGCCGGATGCTCCAGCGCCTCGAGCTTGGTCGACCAGTTGAGCTTCAGCGGGCGGCCCCAGCCGTTGCGCGTGTTGCGCTCGCGGTTGGATCCTTCGGGTACGTCTACGGTGAACACCAGAGTCTTCAGGCCGGCGTCGCCCGCTCGCTTGATCAGGTCCTCCGAGATCGCCTCGTCCTTCGACGAATAGAGCTGATACCAGCCATGGTCGGGGGCGAGCCTCCCCAGATCCTCGATCGAGCCAGTGCTCGCGCCCGACATGATGAACGGCACATTGGCGTCGCGCGCCGCCTCGGCAAGCATCAGATCGGCGCCGCGGCGGAACAGGCCGGCGAGGCCGGTCGGCGCGATGCCGATCGGGCTGGAATAGGTGCGGCCGAACAGGGTCGTCGACTGGTCGCGCGCCGAAATGTCCACCAGGTAGCGCGGCACGATGCGCGCCTCGCGGAAGGCCTGCTCGTTGGTGACGAGGCCCACCTCGTCGTCGGTGCCGCCTTCGATGAAGTCGTACGCGATCTTGGGCAGCCGCTTTTTGGCGAGCTTGCGCAGATCCTCGATGTTGACCACGCCCTTCATTGTCGTCCCACTCCCGTTCGGAACGCCGATTTTGGCGGTCTTTGCCGCAACCTGCCAGCGGTGTTAGACGGAGCGCATGCAAATCAGACACGCGCAAAAGGGCGACGAATCGGCCCTTTCACACCTTCTGGAGGAGCATGAGCGCCACTACGGCAACCCCGTCGAGCGGGGCACCGGCGGGCCGGGCGCGGCGTTCCTGGTCTCGCCATCGCATGGCGGGCCGTTCTGCCTGGTGGCGGAGGACGACGGCCGGCTGGTGGGCTTCGCCATCCTCAACCCCTATTTCCCTGGCCCCAACCTCACCCACGGCCTGTTCCTGAAGGAACTCTACGTCGCGGCCCACGCGCGGTCCGACGGCGTCGGCGAACGCCTGATCGACGCCATCCGCCGGGAGGCCGAGGGCCGTGGCTGCACCCGCGTGATCTGGACCACTGGCGAAGGCAATACCGGCGCCCAGCGCTTCTACGACCGGCTCGGCATGCGGCGCGAGGGCAAGGTCTACTTCGTGATGGACGTCTGACCGGGATGAGCCGGCTCATCCTCCATCACTACGACTTCTCGAACTTCGCCGAGAAGGCGCGCCTCCTGCTGGGCTTCAAGGGCCTGGCCTGGCGCGGCGTGGAGATCCCGCCGATCGCCCCCAAGCCCAAGCTGACGCCGTTAACCGGCGGCTATCGCCGCACCCCCGTGCTGCAGGACGGCGCCGATGTGTGGTGCGACACCAATCTGATCGCGCGCGAGCTCGAGCGGCGCGTTCCCTCGCCCACCCTGTGGCCGAAGGCGACGGCGGGGTTCGACGAGGCGCTGGTGCGCTGGGCCGAACAGCAATTCATGCGGCCGACCGCGCTCTATGTCTCGGGCATCAACGCCGACCACATGCCCCAGGGCCTGCACGAAGACCGTGCGAAACTCCATGGCCTGCCCGTCCCCTCGATCGAGGCGGTGCGAAAGGCCGCGATCCGCAATCTCCAGCTCGTGAAGCCGCAGATCAAATGGCTGGCGGACATGCTGTCCGACGGGCGGCCCTATCTGCTCGGTACGGAGCCCTGCATCGCGGACTTTGCGGCCTATCACGTCGTCTGGTTCTATCGCGGACGCAAAATCGACTGCCGTGCCGTGTTCGATCCCTATCCGCGCCTGCTCGCCTGGCGCGACCGCATGGCGGCGATCGGCCATGGCCGGCGCACCGACATCGACGCCGACACAGCACTTGCCGAGGCACACGCGGCGCGGCCGGCCACGCCGCGTCCATCGGATCCCCAGGAGGGCGATCCCTTGCCCGGCCAGCGCGCCCGCGTGCGCGCCGCCGACAATGCCCGCGACTGGATCGAGGGCGAGGTCCTGTTCATCGATGCCGGCGAGATCGCGCTGCTGCGCGCCGACCC
>CAYZQZ010000639.1:0-2145 GCA_964480235.1 uncultured Reyranella sp.
CAGTGCGTTGCTGGAATTACACCCCGGCTGTGATGTCCAATTGGGTACCCAAGCCAGGTCAGCGTGATCAACGCGATGGCGAGCAGAATCGACGGGATCGCCATCACGCCATCCATGACGCGCATGACCAAACCATCGACCCGGCGGAAGTAGCCGCACAGCAGGCCGAGCACCAGGCCCAGGATGCTCGAGATGGCGGCCACCGAGAGACCGACGATCAGCGACACCCGCGCGCCCCAGACAGTGCGGGTGAAGAGATCGCGGCCGAACTGGTCGGTGCCGAACCAGAAGCGCTCTGACGGTGGCCGCAAACGGTCGCGCGGCGAGATCTTGAACGGGTCGCCGACGAACTGCGGACCGAGGATCGCCACGAGGAGCAGCAACACCAGCAGCACGGCGCCGAACGTGATGGTCGGATTGCGGCGGATCGCCTGCCACAGCGAGAAGCGGCGCTTCGGCTCGTCAATCAGGGCTTCGGTGATGACGGCCATGTCAGTACCGGATCCGGGGATCGAGGAAGGCGTAGGAGATGTCGATGAGCAGGTTCACGAGCACCTTCCCCGCCGCGAAGACGAGAATGAGCCCCTGCACGATCGGATAGTCTCGCTTCAGCACGGCATCGACGGTGAGCCGGCCGAGGCCCGGGATGTTGAACACCGTCTCGGTGATCACCACGCCCGAGATCAGGAGCGCGATGCCGATGCCGATCACCGTGACGATCGGTACGGCGGCGTTCTTCAGCGCATGCAGCAGTAGCACTCGCTTGGTCGCCAGCCCCTTGGCGTTGGCGGTACGGATATAATCCTGCTGCAGCACCTCCAGCATCGACGCGCGGGTGATGCGCGCGATCAGCGCCATGTAGGTGATGCCGAGCGCCACCGAGGGCAGGATCAGCTTCTCGAGGAACGGCCAGAAGCCTTCGCTCAGCGGCGTGTACCCTTGCACGGGCAGCAGCTTCCATTGCACCGAGAAGAAATAGATCAGCACGTAGGCCAGCACGAACACCGGCATGGCGAAGCCCAGCACGGCAAAGCCCATCGCGAGGCGATCGACCAGCTTGCGCGCCTTCCAGGCCGCGACCACGCCGATCGGAATGGCGAGCGCCACCGCCACGATCAGGGTCGAGAGCGTCAGCGCGATGGTCGGCTCCATGCGCTGGGCGATCAGCCGGGTCACAGCGAGATTGGAGAAGATCGACACGCCGAGATCGCCATGCAGCAGCGCCCACAGCCAGACCGCGAACTGCTCGACCATCGGCCGGTCGAGGCCGAGCTTCATGCGCACCGCCTCGATCGCCTCGTTGGTCGCGTCCTCGCCCGCGATGATCGCCGCCGGATCGCCCGGCGCGAAGCGCAGCAGGAAGAACACGAAAAGCGCAACCACAGCCATGACGGGCAGGGTCGCGAACAGGCGCCGGACGATGTAGGCGGTCACGACACCAGGGCCGTCGTGCCGAGCGGTTTGGACGACGACATTATTTCTTCGTGATGCCCCACAGCACGGCAAGGCCGGTGTTCGGCACGATGCCCTGGATGCGGTCGGCCCGGAAGGACAGCGGCGTGTCCCACTGGCCGAACGGGATATAGACCACGTCGTCCATGGCGCGCTGCTGCAGCTCCGTGGCGATCTTCTTGCGCTCGTCCTCGCTCGCCGCCATGCCGAACGCGTTGCGCAGCTTCTCGACCTCCGGGTCGCACGGCCAGCCGAACAGGCCCTTGTCGCAGGCCGCGCCGATCCAGGTGTGCAGCACCGGATTGGCCGAGCCGACGCCGCCGGTCGTGGTCACGAAGATGTTCCAGCCGCCCTGCGCCGGGGCGTCCTTCTTGGCGCGCCGCGTCACCACGCTGCCCCAGTCCATCGACTGGGCGTCGACGTTGATGCCGGCCTCGCGCATCGCCTGGATCAGCACCTGCGTCGCGGGCGTGATGGTGTTGTGGTCGGTCGCCGACAGGACGGTGATCGGCTCGCCCTTGTAGCCGGCCTCCTTCAGCAGCTGCAGCGCCTTCTTGGGGTTGTATTCCTTGAACCACTGCTTGCCGCCGTCGTTCTCGTAGGGACCGCCGCAGGTCAGCAGGCCGTGACATACCCGGTAGTATTTCGGGTCGCCGACGATTGGATGCTCGATGTGGGCAAGCTGCACGCGCA
>CAYZQZ010000640.1:0-2143 GCA_964480235.1 uncultured Reyranella sp.
GGGTGAACAGGTGGTCGACGCCCTCGGCCGCGAAGGCGCGGGCCAGCATGTCGGATACCTTGAGCTTGGTGCTCATCGCTACTTCCCCTTCAACCAGGACAAAAACGCCTGCCACAGGATCCTGAAGCCGCTGATCTCGGCGACGGGCGCGGCCGGTGGCGGCGCGGGTGATGGTGCCGGGGCAGACGGCGATGCGGCAAGCGGGGCAGCCTCGACTGGCGGAACCGCCGGGGCCGGTTCGGTCACTTTCTTCGCCATGTTGGCGGAGAACTCGGCCAGCAGCGCGCGCGCCACGTGCACGCCGCCGGCATTGGCAAAGGTCTCCAGCGGCCCGCTCATGGTGAAGCTGCCGTCGACGGCGAGCTCGGTTGCATCGCTGCCCGACACCTTGACCGTGCCGTTGGCCAGCGCGCGCGAGGCGCCGCGCCCGTCGATGCCGCGGCCTTCGATGGTGCAGGTGCGGGTGGCATCGTCGAAGGCGAGGCTGGCCTCGCCGCGGAACACCGCGACGGTCGGGCCGAACTTCACGCGGATCGAGCCGCGCCAGACGCCGTCGCCCTGGTCCGGCGACAGCGTGGCGCCCGGAATGCACGATGCCACCAGCGCGGGATCGCGCAGCAGCGGCCAGACCTTGTCGGCCGGGGAAGGGATGGTGGTCGTCTCGGTGACGGTAGGCATGGCGGGAGAATAGCCGGACGTTCCTCCCCATTCCTATGGGGAGGTGCCGCGGTATTCCGCGGCGGAGGGGTCATAGCTGGGAGCGCGCCACTCTGTGGCGCTAACTGTCTCCAGAGCCTATGAGAAGAGCGGCAAAGAGTGCCGCGCTCCCAGCAAAGATCATGACCCCTCCGCCCGCTGTGCGGGCACCTCCCCATTTGAATGGGGAGGAATCACTCTAAGATGTCCCGCAATGTCCGCCGCCGCGTCCGAGTCTCACACACCAGTCGGGCGCCTGTGGGCCGCCTTGCTGGCGTCGACCCTGCTCAACCTGCCGCTGGGCTCGGTCTATTCCTTCTCCGTGCTGCTGCGTCCGCTCGAGCAGGAGCTGGGGGTCACCCGCTCGGCTCTGTCGCTGGTCTTCGGGCTGGCGACGGCGGGGTTCACGGTGGGGTCGGTCGGTGCCGCCTTTCTGTACCGCCTGGCGCCGGCGCCGGTGCTGATCTTCGCGAGCGGAGCGATCGCCGCGGGCGGCATCGCGGTCGCGGCGCTGGCGCACGGGTTGCCGCAACTGATGCTGGGTTACGGCGTGGTGTTCGGCACCGGCGGCGGGGTGGCCTATATCCTCTGTCAGCAGGGCGTGAACATGCTGGTGCGCGGCCGGCGCGGACTGATCAACGGCTATATCGTCAGCCTCTATCCGATGGGCGCGATGATCGCGACGCCGGTTTTCCATGCCAGCAACGAGGCGTTCGGCTGGAGGGTCACGTTGTTCGGGTTGGCGACGGTGCTGCTGATCGCCAGCATCGTTGCCTCGCTGCTGGCCTGGTACAGCGGAGCCAGACTCGTGCTGCCGGCCGGAAGCAACGCATCGCAGCAGCGGCCGGCGGCGCTCGGCCTGACCTTCTACAAGCTCGCCGGCACTTTCTTCCTCGCGGCGTCCGCGGGACTGATGGTGCTGAGCCAGGCACGCGAGATCGTGGCGACCTATGGCGGTGCGGCCACGCTCGCGGTGGCGGCGACCACCACCATCACCGGCGCGATCGCGGCGGCGCGCATCGGCGGCGGCTGGCTGGTCGACCGCTTTGCCGTGCCGCATGTGATGTGCGCCGCGCATGTGCTGGCGTTGAGTGGCGGCCTGCTGCTGACATTCTTTCCGGCTCCAGTCACGGCGGTGCTGGGCCTCGGCATGATCGGCGTCGGCTACGGCTTCGTCTCGGGATCGACCGCCGGCGGCATCGGTCTCTACTGGCCGGCCGCCGACTATGGCCGGGTCGCCGGCCGCACCTACATCGCCTGGTGCCTGGCGGCGATCTGCCTGCCGACCCTGGGCGGCTATCTGTTCGACACCACGCGCAGCTACGCCGCGGCGATGGTGATCGCAGGCTGCGCCAACCTTGCCGGTATGGCGCTCGCGCTCACGATGCCCCGGCGCGGACAGCGCCCAAGTTAGATCGCGCGGACAGCGCCCAAGTTAGATCGCGCG
>CAYZQZ010000641.1:0-2142 GCA_964480235.1 uncultured Reyranella sp.
ACGGTTTCGCCGCCAATCATGCGCTGCCCCGCCGCGACCAGCAATCGCGCGCCGGGCGGCAGATAGAGGTCGGTGCGGCTGCCGAAGCGGATATGGCCGAACCGCTCCCCGGCAGCCAGCCTCTGCCCGGCCTTGATGCGGCACACGATGCGGCGTGCGACCCAGCCTGCAATCTGGACGCATCCGATCAGGCGACCATCGGCACGGCGCAGGGCGATCGCCATGCGTTCGTTTTCCTCGCTCGCCTTGTCGGCCGCCGCGTTCAGGAATTTCCCGGGCCGATAGGCCACGACCTCGACCGTCCCCGCGCAGGGGGAGCGGTTGATATGAACGTCGAAGACGCTGAGAAAAATCGACACGCGCGTGAGCGGCCGGTCGCCAAGCCCGAGTTCGGCAGGAGCCATCGCCTCGGTCACCATTTGGACCAGTCCATCGGCCGGCGCGATCAGAAGCCCGTCTTCCTGGGGCACGCCGCGCGGCGGGTCACGGAAGAAATAGATCGACCACAGGGTGAGCACCATCAGCGGCCAGAATAGCCAGGCCACCCCCGTCAGGGCGGCCAGCAATGTCACGGCGGCGAAGATGGCAATGAAGCGCCAGCCATCGTCGAGGATGGGAATGAAGAAATTAGCCAGCATCTGACCTAGTTTAGCTTGGGAACACTGAAAACCTGGCCGGGGTATATCAGATCAGGGTCGCGGATTTGGCTTTTGTTTGCGTCGAATATGACGGTGTAGCGCCAGCCTTCACCGTAATGGGCGCGGGCGATGTTCCAGAGGTTATCGCCGCGGACCACCATCAGGCGTTTGGCCGGATCACCCGGCACCGTTGACGTGAGGACACGCTCAAAGGCGAGTTCGAGCCTCGATGTCGGCTTGCCGTCCTTTCCGAGGCGATCAAGTCGCAGGGTATGCTTGCCCGGCACGATCGGCTCGGTGGGCGCCAGGCGCCACCGGCCGTCAGGAGCGGCCGCGGCCTCGGCGGCGAGTTTGTCGTCGATATAGACGCGGATCGTGGCACCGGCCGACGATTGGCCCGTGATGGTCACTTGGCCCTTCTCGTCGTAGTCGAGTGTCGTCAGCTGCAAGTCGTTCGATTTGGGCGTGCCGACGGGCGATGGCGACTGCAGCAGGGTACTTGAACCTGACGGCGGCGCGATCATCACCAACGTGTCCGTCTGCTTGTCCTGCGCTTCGGGCACGACGGCCACGACGACCTGCTCGGATGTCACCGGCGCACGGCCATCGATGTGCTGCACTACGCGCAGCTCGTGCTGACCGGGGCTGAGCGGCGGATCCTGTGCCAGCAGGACCCACTCCCCGCGCGCGTCTGCGACGCCACGGGCGATTTCCTTGCCGCCGTCGAGCAGCACGATCTTGGCTCCTGGAGTCGCGCGACCCGCGATCACGGCCCGGCCGTCCTGGCCGATTCGCGCGACGTCGAAACTGGGCGTCATGACGGCCGGCGGCGGCATCTTCTCCGTACCGGACGTCGCGGGTTGGGACGAGATATCGGTCTGAGGCGGGGATTTCTGCTCGGAAGCTGCGGCAGAAGGCCCCGGCGCCTGGGTCGTGGGTTTTGCGGCGTGCTCCATTGCCGCGCGGTCGTTCACCTTGACGTACCACGCCACACCGACGGCCGCGGCAATGACCACGGCTCCAGCCGTCACAAGCCCAAAAACAGTACGTGACATCCGGCTCCTGACGCTGCGACGACCGACAGCTATTGGCGTCGCGCCCTTCCACCCCCAAATGATACCATGCCACCCCGGTCCTGAAATACGACGGATCGGCCCCCCGATTGAGCAAACAGCGTGACCGTGTCCCCCCCCTCATCCATCTGTGTTTTCTGCGGCGCACGCTTTGGCGCCGATCCCACCACCCGTGACC
Source organism: uncultured Reyranella sp. (assembly GCA_964480235.1). Taxonomy (GTDB): domain Bacteria; phylum Pseudomonadota; class Alphaproteobacteria; order Reyranellales; family Reyranellaceae; genus Reyranella. Next base: position 1,890 of record CAYZQZ010000641.1, read on the forward strand.
TCGCGGTGAGGCTCGGCGAATTGCTTGCCGGCGAAGGCATAACGCTTGTTTACGGTGGCGGTGGCGTCGGTCTCATGGGCCTGCTGGCCAATGCCGCCCTCAAGGCGGGCGGCAAGGTCGCGGGGATCATTCCTCGCTTCCTGCTGCGGCGGGAAGCCGGCCATCCGGCACTTACCGAGACCGTGGTCGTCGAGACCATGCACGAGCGCAAGTTGCAGATGTTCGAACGCTCGGACGCCATCGTCGTCTTGCC
>CAYZQZ010000642.1:0-2142 GCA_964480235.1 uncultured Reyranella sp.
GCGCGGCGTGCGCTCGATCGTGCTCGACGACGACGACAGGGTTAGCTTCGGCAGCCGCTCGATCTGCCAGGCCAAGCACAGCCTCGAAATCTGGGACCGCTTCGGCATCGCCCGGCGCATGGTCGAGAAGGGCATCACCTGGGAGCAGGGCGAGGTCTATCTCCGCGACCAGCCGATCTGGCGCTTCAACCTGCAGCCCGAACCCGACCACAAGTTCCCGGCCTTCGTGAACCTGCAGCAATATTACGTGGAGGAGTATCTCTACGACCGCTGCGCCGAGGAAACGGCGATCGACATGCGCCACCGGCACAAGGTGACGGGCGTCGCGCCGCGCGGCGACGGCGTGACCGTGACGGTCGAGACGCCGGACGGCACCTACAGCCTCGATACCGACTGGCTGGTGGCGTGTGACGGCGTGCGCAGTCCGGTGCGCCACATGCTTGGCCTGCCTTATCCCGGCGAGGTGTTTCACGATCAGTTCCTGATCGCCGACATCCGCCTGAAGGGCGATCTGCCGAAGGAGCGGCGGTTCTGGTTCTACCCGCCGTTCCATCCGAGCAATTCGGTGCTGCTGCATCGCCAGGCCGACGACGTCCTGCGAGTCGATTTCCAGCTCGGGCGCGACGCCGACCCCGAAGAAGAGAAGAAGCCGGAGAACATCGACAAGCGGCTGCGCCAAATGTTCGGTCCGGACGCGCGCTGGGACCACGAGTGGACCAGCGTCTACACCTTCACCTGCCGCATGATGGAAAAATTCGTGCACGGCCGCGTCGTATTCGCCGGCGATGCCGCTCATGTCGTCTCGCCTTTCGGGGCGCGCGGCGGCAACGCGGCGGTGGCCGACGTCGATAATCTCGCCTGGAAGCTCGCGATGGTGCTTGCCGGCAGTGCGCCCGAGACCTTGATCGCGAGCTACTGCAGCGAGCGCCGGGCGGCCAGCCGCGAGAACATCCTGAATTCGACACGCAGCACCGACTTCATCACGCCGAAATTCCCGGCCTCGCGGGCCTTTCGTGACGCCACGCTGGCGCTGGCGCGGGATTTCCCGTTCGCGCGCAGCCTGATCAACAGCGGCCGTCTCTCGGTGCCGACGGTTCAGTCGGGCTCGCCGCTCGACACGCCGGATGCCGACAGCGACTGGCGCGGCGGGCCGGCGCCCGGTCGCGCCATGCTCGACGCGCCGCTCGCGGACGGCTGGCTGGTCGACCGGCTGGGCCTGGGTTTCAGCCTGCTCTCGTTCGGGCCGCCGCGTTCCGGATCGTCGGCGGACGCGCCGGATCTCACGACGATCGAGGTCGTGCCGGAGGGCTTGCCGCAGCAGCGCTACGACGCGCGCCCGGGCACGGCGTATCTGATCCGGCCGGACCGCTATGTCGCGGCACGCTGGCGCCGTCCGACGTCGGACGCCGTCGCAGAGGCACTCGGCCGGGCGACGGGCAAGGGGGCATGATGCTCAAGAGAGATCTCAATCTGGCGCGGCCCGACGAGGTCTATAACGCCATCGTCGACGCGCATAAGGACATGACGGACGAGCAGGTACGGGCGTTCGACGCCAAGCTGATCCTGCTGCTGGTGAATCACGTCGGCGACGAGGCGGTGATCCGAGAGGCGCTGCTGGAAGCAGCCAAAACATGAAGGGCGGCAAATGAGATCGAACATCCCCATCGTCGTGCGTTCCGCGACCGTCGAGGACGTCGGCCTGCTGCACCGCTTCTCGGTCGATCTGGCGACCTACGAGGACGAACCGAATGCCGTGACGTCGACGCCGGAAACCCTGGCGCGCGACGGCTTCGGACAGGATCCGCAATTCGCCGCGCTCATTGCCGAGAGAGGTGAGCATCCCGTCGGCTTCGTCCTTTACACCTTCAACTACTCGGTCTGGACCGCCGCGCGCGGCATCTTCATCGAGGATATCTGGGTGGTGCCCGGGGAGCGGCGTGGCGGCGTCGCCCGCGCGCTGATGCAGGGGCTCGCGCAGGAATGCGCCGAGAAGGGCTACAAGCGCATCGACCTCAACGTGCTTGACTGGAATCCGGCGCGCGGTTTCTACGAGAAGGTCGGCTTCAAGTGGATCCGCAACTGGTTGCCGTATCGCGTCTCGGGTGAGGCGTTGGCGAAACTGGAGCGGCCCGCCAGGTAGAG
>CAYZQZ010000643.1:0-2141 GCA_964480235.1 uncultured Reyranella sp.
CTACATCCCTCCCTGGCGAGGCGGATGCGTAGCGCTAGGCGGCCCCGGCCGCCGGTCGGGCGAAGCCCGAAGCGCAGCGTCCGCACGGTTCGCCTTGCGCACGTTCTCAAGAATTCATGAGCGGGCCCGGAGGTCCACGGTCCGGAAGAGTATGACCCCTCCGCCAGCGTAAGATGCTGACACCTCCCCATGTAAATGGGGAGGAGGCCCCTACCTCGGCGTTGAAAGCGACAGAGCGATCAAATCGGCCACCACCTGGTTGCCCTTGGCATTCATGTGCCACTGCTTGTAGAGCGCGCCGGCGCCGGCTTTCTGGATGGCATCGAAACTGTCGAGGGTCGCCAATCCCTGTTTGGTGGCGCAGGCGAGTAGCCCCTGTGTCATTCGCCGCTGCTCGTTGGCGAAGGCCGGGTCCTGCCAGACTACCGGATCGTAGAGCGCGACCACGAGGAGCCTCGCACGGCTGCCCTTCTGCAACGCCGCCAGCCGCTCGGTGAGTGCGCAGGCAATTCGCTCGCCGGTGCCGGCAGGGTGGACGCGGATATGGTCGCCGAACCAGTCGTACAGAAGGTCGAGCCGGCGCAGCACGAAGTCGAACAGGTAGGAGCGGCCGAGCAGGCGTTGCCAGATCGAAAGCGTGCTCGCGGGATCCGGGCGCGGCGGCACCGGCAGATTCCTGGCGACCAGCCGGCCGTCCTCGAAGACGAAGTAGGGTTTCTCCGCACCCCACATCCGGCGCATCTCGGCGCGGCGGATATCGTCGGCGATGAAGGCCGCGACGATCGTACCGGGCTCGAGTTGCGCCGCCAGCGCCTCGGCGCGCAGCACGATCTGGTCGAAGCCGAAGCCCGAGACGCCGCCATTGACCACGGGCTGCGCCAGCGTCGCCTGCAGGAAGGCGGGCCAGGTCTCGTCGTCGCCGACTTCCTCGCCGTAGGTGTAGGAGTCGCCGACCGCCAGCACGATCGGTCGGCTGCCTCCGGCGCCGGTCACGGCCCCGGCGACACCGTTGCCGCGCGTGCCGCCTTTCGGGACGTAGCCCACTTTCGGGTCGGGCACGAAGCGCTGCGCCTCGGTCTCGCCCAGCGCGGTGCGTGCACGAAGCACGAGGTTGGACCAGTCGCCGAGATAGCCGTCGGCGGCGCGCAGGCCGAGCTCGAGCAGAAGCAGCGCAGCCAGGACCGCGCCTGCCATCAGGAGGACACGCTTGATCGATTCACTCATGGTGTCTCCCGGAGGGAGCGCCCGGGCTGCGGGAAGGAAGTCGTTGCGCGGGGCGTCTATTCATCGTAGCGGCAGGAAAGCTTGAGGAGTTCCTTGTGACACCGGGCGCGCGGGTGGCCGCGACCATAGAACTATTGGATGCAATCGTCAGCCAGGCCGAACGGCCCGCCGACGGCGTCGCCAACGCGTATTTCCGCAGCCGCCGCTTCATCGGCAGCGGCGACCGCCGCGCCGTATCGGAGCGCATGTGGGGCATGCTGCGTCGCTGGGGCCAGCTCTGGTGGTGGCTCGACAGGATCGGCCATCCCAGGCGCGACGGCCGCGCCCTGGTCGCGGCCGACCTGATCCTGCACGACGGCCTCAGCTTCGCCGACGTGGCCGCGATGTTCGACGGCGGCACCTACCGGCCGGCGCCGCTCGACGAGCAGGAGCATCGGGCGTTGCGCCAGCTCGACGGTCACTCGCTGCCGCATCCGGAACAGCCCGACTATGTGCGACTGAACGTGCAGGAATGGGTGAAGCCGCATCTGCAGGAGGCCTACGGCACGGCATGGGGCCGCGAGATCGCGGCCCTCGAGACGCCGCCGCCGGTCGACCTCAGGGTCAATCTCATCAAGGCCACTGTCGAGCAGGCGCAGCAGGCGCTGAAGCGCGAGGGCATCGAGACCGAGCGCATGAAATACGCGCCCGACGGCCTGCGCCTGACCAGGCGCCTCTCGGTCGTCGCCGGGCCGGCCTTCCAGGAAGGGCTGGTCGAGATCCAGGACGAGGGCAGCCAGGTCGCGGCGGCCCTGGTCGATGCGCACCCCGGCCAGCAGGTGATGGACTATTGCGCCGGCGCCGGCGGCAAGACGCTGGCGATCGCCGCGCGCATGAACAACAAGGGCCGCGTGGTCGCGATGGACGTGCTGGAAAAC
>CAYZQZ010000644.1:0-2138 GCA_964480235.1 uncultured Reyranella sp.
ACGCGACGCTCACGTCGAGCTTTCGGAGCGAGTCGGTGATGGCGAAGACGATGCAGTAGTCGGCAACTGGCGAGTTAGACGTCCAGATCTTGCGGCCGGTGATCCGCCAGGCATTACCGTCGGGCACCGCTTTGGTCGCCAGCGCCGCAGCATCGGAACCGGCGCCGGGCTCGCTGAGGCCGAAGCACATCGAGGCCTCGCCCGCCATCATCGGCGCCAGCATCTTCTCGCGCGCCTCCGGTGTCACCTTCTCGAGAAGGCGGCTCGGCCCGAACGCCCAGTGACTGATGACATAGAGCATCAGCCAATTCTGCGGACCGCAGAGATGAAAGAGCGCCTCCCAGCCCACGTAGTAGGCAAGATGGCCGAGCCCGCCACCGCCCAGCGCCTCCGGCACGCACATATTGTAGTAGCCGGCCTTTGCGGCCGCGCGTCGCACCTCGCCGATCAGCGCCTTCAGTTCATCGGAGAACCTGCCGTCCTCGCGATAAAGTCGGCGGGGGTTCTCGAACAGGTCGTGATGCTTGTCGTGGCGCGTCAGCACCTCTTGCCGAGCGAACTCCAGCAAGCCCTCACGCACAGCGCGGATTTCGTCGGGCAACTCCCATGCAATCGCGGACATCTGCTCTCCCGATAGCGAATGGGCATCATTCTTGCAGCGGTAACACCGAGGGGCCACATTCAGACACCCTCCAATTTCGCCCCCCAACTTTTACGGTTCGGCCATGAACGCGCCCTTTGACGCCAACAAACTCGATTCGCTGAAATTCGGCATCGGCCAGCCCGTACCGCGCAACGAGGATCCGACCCTGCTCAAGGGCGAGGGCCGCTACACCGACGATGTCAGCCTGCCAAACCAGGCCTATTGCGTGATGGTGCGCAGCCAGGTGGCGCACGGGATCATCAAGGGCATCGACACGACGGACGCCAAAGCGATGCCGGGCGTGCTGGGCGTGTGGACCGGCGCCGACCTCAACGCGGCCGGGTACGGCCTGCTCAAGACCTTGATCCCCGTGCCCAATCGCGACGGCACGCCGATGAAAACGCCGACGCGTCATTCGCTGGCGACCGACAAGGTACGCTTTGTGGGCGACCCGGTGGCCTTCGTCGTCGCCGCAACCCAGGCCCAGGCCAAGGACGCAGCCGAAGCAGTCGTGCTCGACATCGAAGCGCTTCCCGCCGTCACCGATGCCCGTGCCGCCGCCCAGCCCGGCGCGCCGCTGGTATTCGACGATGTCCCCGGCAATATCTGCCTCGACTTCCATGCCGGTGACGAAGCCAAGACGAAGGAGGCATTCGCCAAGGCCGCTCACGTGACCAGGCTCCGCCTGATCAGCAACCGCATCGTCGTCTGTGCCATGGAACCACGGGTGGCCGTCGCACACTACGATAAGGCGAGCGACCGCTATATCTTCCATGCCGGCAACCAGGGCGCCTTCGGCCTGAAGCACCAGATGGCCGACCTGCTGGGCGTGAAGCCCGCCCAGGTGCGCATCCTCACTGGCAATGTCGGCGGCTCGTTCGGCATGAAGGGCTCGCCCTATCCCGAGTATGCCGGCCTCTTTCACGCCTCCAAACTGCTCGGCCGTCCGGTGAAGTGGACCGACGAGCGTTCAGGCAGCTTCCTCAGCGATCAGCACGGCCGCGACCACGATTTCGACGCCGAACTGGCTCTCGACAAGGACGGCACGTTCCTCGCCGTCCGACTCACCGGCTACGCGAATGTCGGCGCCTATCTCGCCAATGTCGGGCCGCTGATGGGCTCGGCCGGCGTCACGCGCAATCTCGCCTCGATCTACCGCACGCCGCTGATCGAGGTCTCGACCAAGGTCGCCTTCACCCACACGTCGTCGATCGGCGCCTATCGCGGCGCCGGACGGCCGGAAGCCAACTACTTCATGGAACGGCTGATCGACACCGCCGCACGCGAGATGGGCCTCGACGCGGTCGCGATGCGCAAGCGCAACCACATCAAGCCGGAAGAAATGCCGTTCAAGACGGCGTCCGGCACGGTCTACGATTCGGGCGAGTTCACAACCCTGCTCGACAAGGCGCTGGCCGCCGCCGACATCGCGGGCTTTGCCAAGCGTAAGCAGGAGAGCCAGGCGCGCGGCAAACTGCGCGGCCTCGGCATTGAG
>CAYZQZ010000645.1:0-2137 GCA_964480235.1 uncultured Reyranella sp.
CGACACCGCCGTCTGGATCAAGAAGTTGGTGTGACGACGTCCGCGTTCAAGCCGGCCGACAATCCCTCGATCGTGCAGAACCAGGCCGCGCGGCCCCTCGGGCGCGCGCACGTGCTGGTGATCGGCAACGAGAAGGGCGGGTCGGGCAAGTCGACGACGGCGATGCATATCGTGGTGTCGCTGCTGTCCGATGGCGCGCGCGTGGCAACCATCGACCTCGACGCGCGGCAGGGCACCTTAACGCGCTACGTCGAGAACCGTGCGGCCTATGCCCGCCGCAAGGGCCTCGACCTGCCGATGCCGGAGCACCAGGCCGTGGCAGCGAGCGGCGATCCCGTGGACGAGAAGGCGCGCTTCGAGGCGGCACTGGAAAAGGTGGTCGCGGCATTCGACGTCGTCGTGATCGACACGCCGGGCAGCGACACGCATCTGTCGCGGCTCGCGCACACCTGGGCCGACACCTTGCTCACGCCCTTGAACGACAGCTTCATCGACCTCGACCTCCTGGCGCGCGTCGATCCGGACACGCTGAAGATCGTGCGGCCGTCGATCTATGCTGAAGCGGTCTGGAAGCAGCGCCAGGTCCGCTCCATGCAGGGCCAGCGCCCGGTGGACTGGATCGTGATGCGCAACCGGCTGTCGTCGATTGCCGCGCGCAACAAGCGCGACATGAGTACCGTGATCGAGGCCTTGGCCAGGCGCATCGGCTTTCGCACCGCACAGGGCCTCAGCGAGCGGGTGATCTACCGCGAACTGTTCCTGATCGGGCTGACCCTGCTCGATCTCAAGCGCGGTCCCTCGGGCAGCAAGGCAGGCCCCTCGTTGACCATGAGCCACGTCGCGGCCCGGCAGGAGGTGCGCGACCTGGTGGCCGCGCTCAATCTGCCGCCGCCAGCGCCGCGCGCGCCATCGGCCGGCCGCGCGACAGAACCAGCCAGCCGAGCCCCAGAATCTGCAGGATGAACAGGATGCCGAAAGCCCAGGCATAGCCGTCGGGCGCGTAGCCGGTCGCGGTGCGTGGCCACAGATCGACGACCTTTCCGATCGCCCACTGGCCGGCGAAGATCACGCTGAACACCACGAGGTTGGAGCTGGTACTGACCCGGCCTGCGTAGTTGTGCGGAAACGACGCGACCATCACCGGCATGTACTGGATCGGCAGCGCGCCCAGGAAGCCGAACAGCGCCCAGGGTAGCAGCGGATGGAGCGGCGGAAGGAAAGCGAGCCACCCGCAGACCAGCGCAAAGAGCACGCTTGTAATGCCGGCTGAGGCGAAGTCGCTGACGCCAATGCGGCGGAACAGGCCCGCGATCACGCCGCTCATGGCGAAGCCAAGGGTCATCACCGCCGTGGTGTAGAGTTGGATGTCGGCACGGGCGTCCTTGTCGGCGATGCCGCCGACGTCGCGCAGCCATGGGCCGATCCACAGGCTGATGCAGCCGATGAAGGCGAGCTGTTGGACGGCGAGCAGCGGCTGGATGCGCCAGTAGAAGCCGTCGGTCAGCACGATGCCGGTGACCCTGAACTGCTCGCGCAGGGTGCCGCGCGGTCCGGCCGGCGGCTTGTCGGGCACGACCGTGAACACGATCAGCGAGGTCGCGAGGCAGATGCCGGCCAGCCAGAAGAACAGGCCCTGCCAGGTCATCACCGACAGCGACCACTGGATCGGCAGGGTCGCGGCCATCGAGCCGGTGCCGCCCGCCATCATGTGGAAACCGGTGACCAGGCCCCACTGTTTGGGCGGATACCAGAGCGTGAAGACCTTGATCGCGGCCATCAGGCCGCCGGCGAAGCCGATGCCGATCAGCACGCGGGCCACGATCAGCTCACCGAACGAGGTGCATAGGCCGAACAACATCGAGCCCAGGGCCGCGATGGCGAGCAGCACGGTCTGCACGCGGCGCGGGCCGTAGCGGTCGAGCATGACGCCGAGCACAGGCTGGATCAGTGCGAAGAACAGGAAGAAGGCCGAGGTCAGCAAGCCGAGATCGGCCGCGGTGATGCCGATGTCCCGCTCGAGATAGGGGAAGATCACCGCGTTCACGCCGCGGAAGATGTAGGAGAGGAAGTACGCGAACGCGAACGGCAGGAAGACCCGCAGGATCAGTGTCCCCGTACTCAAGGCGTTTCCCGTCAT
>CAYZQZ010000646.1:0-2137 GCA_964480235.1 uncultured Reyranella sp.
CTGGCTACCGAGATTCCAACGGTTACGGCTTCCTGAAGATGGGCGACAGGGTCATGCGCGCCCATCGCGCAGCCTGGGAAGTGGCGAACGGACCGATTCCGGAAGGATTGGTGGTCTGTCATCGCTGCGACGTGCGGGCCTGCATCAATTCCGAGCATTTGTTCGTGGGCACCCAGCAGGACAACATGGCCGACCGCGTGGCCAAGGGGCGACTCGAGAAAGGACGCCAGAAGCGCCTCAGGCCGGCCGTGGACGAGTTGCGCATCTTCTGGGGCGCCAAGGAGATTGTCGGCCGGGTCGTGGCGGTGCGGCGGCGCAGCGGCTCGGGAAGGAAGGCACGAGGGGACGGCCGTCCCACGGCCAAGTCCCCAGATCGCCGGCCCCATCACCGTCGTTGACGGCGGAGTCACTTTCGTCGGACGCTGCCGCATGCGCGCACCCGGCGATCTCACCCGTACCACCCTCGCGGTGCTGTTCATCTTCGGCATGATCGCCGCCTCCTTCCTGGTGCTGCGGCCGTTCCTCGCCTCGACCGTGTGGGCCGCCACCCTGGTGATGGCGACGTGGCCGCTGATGCTGCGGCTGGAGAAGGCGCTCGGCGGCCGGCGCGGCGTCGCCGTCACCCTGATGGCCCTGGTGCTGCTGCTGCTGGTGCTGGCGCCGATCGCCTGGGCGATCAGCGCCATCGTCGACAACGCCGCCTTCCTGCTGTCGCTGCCCGATGCCGCCGCGACCTTCCGCCTGCCGCGGTCGCCGGACTGGCTGAAGGACATCCCCGCGATCGGTCCGCGGGCCAGCGACGAATGGAACCGCTTCGCCGACAAGAGTCGCGGCGAACTGGCCGGGCTGGTGCGGCCCTATCTTGCCACGGTGACGCAATGGTTCGCCCAGGCCGCCGGCAGCGTCGGCAGCGGGCTGCTGCATCTCTTCCTCACCATCGCCATCGCCATACTCCTTTATATGCGCGGCGAGCAGGCGGCCGACTGGTGCCGCCGCTTCGGCCGGCGCCTGGCCGACGACAGCGGCGAGCGCGTCGTCATCCTGACCGGCCAGGCCATTCGCGGCGTGGCGCTGGGCGTGGTGGTGACGGCGCTGGCGCAGACCTTCCTGGCCGGCATAGGCCTCAAGCTTGCGGGCGTGCCGCAGGCGGGCGTGCTGACCGCCGTGACGCTGTTCCTGTGCATCGCCCAGCTCGGCCCCGGCTTCGTGCTGGTGCCGGCCGTGATCTGGCTGTTCGTCGCCGGCCACACGCTGCCGGCGATCATCCTGCTGGTGATCTCGATCCCCACCGTGACGCTCGACAACGTGCTGCGGCCGATCCTGATCCGCCGTGGCGCCGACCTGCCGCTGATGCTGATCCTGGTCGGCGTGATCGGCGGCCTGCTGGCCTTCGGGCTGCTCGGCCTGTTCGTCGGGCCGGTGATCCTGGCCGTCACCCACACGCTGCTGCAGCACTGGATCGCCAGCCGTCCCCCGGATCGCCCGGGCGGCCCGACGAGGGAAGCATCGTGACGCGCCCGGGAGTCTTCCTCGCGGCGGCGCCGATTCTTGCCACCGCGCTGGCCCTCACGCTGGCCCTCACACTGGCCACGAGCGAGGGCCATGCCGAGGCACGCGCCCTGAAGTGCAGCGCCGGCGGCGTCGAGGACACCGCCTTCTCGATGCTGTTCGATATCGACTTCGACAAATGGGTGGTGCGCCGCCGCGCCACCGGCTTTCCTGCCTACGGCCCGGTGCCCGGGAAGGTCACCGGCACGACCATGGAATGGCAGGACCCGACTGGCGGACCGGCGATGTCGCTCGACACGAAGAGCCTGAAGTTGAGCGCGGCGGGGGCGCCGGTCTGGACGTGCAAGCCGCTCTAGCGGACGACGTGCATCGGCGTGACGGTTGCCGGCGAACTCTCCGCCGGGGAGCCGGCCGGTGCGGCATTGCCTGAATATTCCGGCACTAGCGCGCGCAGGCGGGCCAGCGCCTCGTCGAGCCGGCCCTCGCTGCAGGCCTTTTCCAGCTCGTCGAAGGTGCGGCGAAGGGCTGCGAGGCCCGCGGTGCGCGGCGTGGCGACGTTGAGGCGCGGCACCTGCGTGGCCTCGATGTGCTCGCCTTCGTGGAACAGTTCCTCGTAGAGCTTCTCGCC
>CAYZQZ010000647.1:0-2136 GCA_964480235.1 uncultured Reyranella sp.
GACCAGGTCCTTGGCGGCGTAGGGGATGCCGTGCAGCAGGCCGAGCGTCTCGCCGCGCATCACGGCTTCCTCGGCGGCCTGGGCGGCGGCCATCGCCTGCTCGCCGGCGATGGTGATGAAGCAGTTCAGCACCGGCTGCAGCTTCTCGGCGCGCGCCAGGATCGTTCTGGTGAGTTCGACCGGCGAGACCTCCCTGGCCGCGATCTTCTCGCGCAAGGACGAGGCCGGCAGTTGCCAGAGTTCGGTCACCTGAGCAGCCCGCGGCCCGCGAGGTTGCGCATCAGCGCCGAGACGCCGAAGGTCCAGGGTGCAATCCTGTCGCAATGGTTGATGCGGTTGGTCAGCGTGCCGAGTTTAGGCGAGCTGATCGAAACGAGGTCGCCGATCACATGGGTGAAGCCCAGCCCGCCCGGCCTGCGCGGTTCGGTTGGCGCGAACAGCGTCCCGGTCATCAGTGCCACGCCGTCGGGATACTGATGGTGCTTGCCCATGCAATGCGCCACCAGGTCGGTCGGGTCTCGGCTGATCTTGGAGAGGTCCGACGAGCCGCGCAGGCGGAACTGGTCGGGGCCGGTCACTTCGAGATCGACCTTGGCCTTGCGCACGTCGTCGAGCGTGAAGGTGGCATCGAACAGCCGCACGAATGGGCCGATCGAGCACGAGGCGTTATTGTCCTTGGCGATGCCCAGAAGAAGCGCGCTGCGGCCTTCCATGTCTCGCAGATTTACGTCGTTCCCCAGCGTGGCGCCGACGATCGTGCCCCTGGCATTCACGATCAGCGTCACTTCCGGCTCCGGATTGTTCCAGTCGGAGTCCGAGCGGATGCCGATCTCGGCGCCGTAGCCCACGGCAGAGAGCGGCGGGCCCTTGGTGAAGATCTCGGCGTAGGGGCCGATGCCGACCTCGAGGTAGGGCGACCAGGCGCCGCGCGCCATAAGGGTCTTCTTGAGTGCGTCGGCCTCGGCGGAACCCGGCTTGATGGTGGTGACGTCGGCCCCGATGATCGAGTTCAGCTCCTTGCGCACCTGCTCGGCGCGGCCGAGATCGCCCTTGGCATGCTCCTCGATCAAGCGTTCCAGCAGGCTGACGGCAAAGGTCACGCCGGCCGCCTTGATCGGCTGCAGATCGATCGGGGCGAGCAGGGACGGGACGATCTCTTCCAGGCTGCCGAGGCGCCTGCCCGGGGTACGGGCGAGCGCCACCGGATCGGCTGCGTTGCACAGGTCGGCCATGGTCGCGGCCGCGCCGGAAATGTCGAAAACGCCGTCATTGCGGACCGCAAGCACGCTCGGTCCGGCCGGGCTGTTTACCCGCCCGACCAGGGTGCCGGCGGTGCCGTCCTCAGGAAGTATTTCAGTCACTGGTTCCGACATTGGGCGTCGCCCCCTTTACGTTGCGGGCGCTTCGTTGCACAAAAGGCGCGCCATTCCCGGGAGTATTAAAATCATGGCCGCAGCGCGGATCAAAGGCGTTCTTTCGCCGGTCGTCACACCTTTCAAGCGCGACCTGTCGCCCGACGTCGGCCGCTTCATCGCGCACTGCAAGTGGCTGCTCAGCCAGGATTGCGGTCTGGCGGTTTTCGGCACCAACTCCGAGGCCAACTCGATGTCGGCCAAGGAGCGCATGGGCCTGCTGGAAGCCGTCGTTTCGGCCGGCGTCCCCACCGACCGTATGATGCCGGGCACCGGCGCCTGCTCGATCAACGAGGCTGCCGAGGTTTCCGCGCACGCGACCAAGCTCGGCGTCAGCGGCGTGCTGATGCTGCCGCCGTTCTACTACAAGGGAGTTCCGGAGGAGGGGCTGTTCCGCTTCTTCAGCGAGGTCGTGCAGCGCGTCGGGGACGACCGGCTGCGCGTCTATCTCTATCATATCCCGCCGGTGTCGGCGGTCCCGATCACGCACAAGCTGGTCGAGCGACTGATGAAGGCCTATCCCAAGCAGATCGCCGGCATGAAGGACTCGTCGGACGACTGGGCGCACACCAAGAGCATGATCGACGCCTTCGCCAAGGACGGCTTCGACGTCTTCTCGGGCAACGAGAAGCCGCTGATCGACAACATCAAGTCGGGCGGCGCGGGCTGCATCAGCGCCACGGCCAACATCAACCCGGGCAAGACCGCCGAAACCTACAAGAAG
>CAYZQZ010000648.1:0-2136 GCA_964480235.1 uncultured Reyranella sp.
GTCGAATTCACCTCGATGAGCAAGACCTACTCGATGGCGGGCTGGCGCATCGGTTTTGCCGCCGGCAACAAGACGCTGATCCAGGCGCTCACCCGCATCAAGTCCTACCTCGACTACGGTGCCTTCACGCCGATCCAGGTCGCGGCGACGGCGGCACTGAACGGCCCGCAGGACTGCATCGTCGAGGCGCGCGAGACCTACAAGGAACGCCGCGACGTGCTGATCGAGGGGTTGCATGGCGCGGGCTGGGACCTCCCGGCGCCGGCCGCCAGCATGTTCGCCTGGGCGCCGATCCCGAAGGATTTCGCCGAGCTGGGCTCGCTCGCCTTCTCGAAACTGATGCTGACCCAGGCCAACGTGGCGGTCTCGCCCGGCATCGGCTTCGGCGAGCATGGCGACGCGCATGTCCGCATCGCGATGGTCGAGAATAAGCACCGCATCCGCCAGGCCATCCGCAACATCAAGAACGTGCTGGCCGACCCTTCGCGCTCGATCGACCTCTACCTGCGCGGCGTTGGGGACAATATCACACCATTGAAGGCTCGCGCCTGAGACCATCCTGTCGTATCAGGCGCCCATGAATCAGCCCCTCAAAATCGGCATCGCCGGCCTTGGTACGGTGGGCGCTGGCGTCGTCAAGCTCTTGGCCGAGCACGGGCGGCTGCTATCGCTGCGCGGCGGCCGGCCGCTCAAGCTCGTGGCGGTGAGCGCGCGCAGCAAGACCAAGAAGCGCGACATCGATCTCGGCCGCGTGCGCTGGGAGAAGGATCCGATGGCACTGGCGACGGCGCCGGACATCGACGTCGTCGTCGAGCTGATCGGCGGCTCCGGCGGCATCGCGCGCAGGCTGGTCCAGTCGTCGCTGCGCGCGGGCAAGCATGTCGTCACCGCCAACAAGGCGCTGCTCGCCATGCACGGCACGGAGCTGGCGGCCCTCGCGGAGAAGCAGGATTGCATTCTCGCCTTCGAGGCGGCGGTCGCGGGCGGCATTCCCATCATCAAGGCGCTGCGCGAAGGCCTCGTCGGTAACCGCGTGCGCCGGCTCTACGGAATCCTGAACGGCACTTGCAACTATATCCTGACCACCATGCGCGAGACCGGCCGCGACTTCGATGTCGTGCTGAAGGAAGCGCAGGCGGCGGGCTATGCCGAGGCCGATCCGAGTTTCGACGTCGACGGCATCGATGCCGCGCACAAGCTCGCGGTGCTGACCGGCGCGGCGTTCGGCGCCAGGGTGAATTTCCCCGGAATTCACGTCGAGGGCATCCGTCGCGTCACCTCGATGGACATCCAGTTCGCTGAGGAACTCGGCTATCGCATCAAGCTCCTGGGTATCGCCCGCGAGACCCGCTACGGCATCGAGCAGCGCGTGCATCCCTGCATGGTTCCGCTGGCGGCGCCGATCGCGCACATCGAGGGCGTGTTCAATGCCGTGGTGGTCGAGGGGGACTTCGTCGGCACGACCATGTTCCAGGGCCGCGGTGCCGGGCAGGGGCCGACGGCCTCCGCCGTGATCGCCGATATCGTCGACGTGGCGCGCGGCCGGCACATGCCGGCGTTCGTCGTGCCGGCGGCGCGCCTGACCGACCGTCCGGCGGCGCCGATGGAGCGCCACCAGGGCGCCTATTACATGCGCCTGATGGTGCAGGACCGGCCGGGCGTCATCGCCGCCGTGTCGGGCGCGCTGGCCAAGGAACGGATTTCGCTCGAATCGATGCTGCAGCGCGGCCGCTCGCAATCCGGCGAAGTGCCGGTGGTGCTGACCACGCATGAGACCGAGGAACGGGCGATGCAGCACGCGCTCGCCCGCATCGCCAAGCTGGGCGCGGTGGCCGAGCCGCCATGCCTGATCAGAATTGAATCGTTTTAGGCGCTATTAGACGCCCGAGGGAGGAAATCATGGCCGACGTAGGAAAGATGGACCGCAATCTGGCGCTGGAAGCCGTGCGCGTCACCGAAGCCGCCGCACTCGCGGCATCGAAGCTGATGGGCCGCGGCGACGAGAAGGCGGCCGACCAGGCTGCGGTCGACGCCATGCGCTCGGCGCTCAACACGCTCTCGATCGACGGCACGGTCGTGATCGGCGAAGGCGAGCGCGACGAGGCGCCGATGCTGTTCATCGGCGAGAAGGTCGGC
>CAYZQZ010000649.1:0-2128 GCA_964480235.1 uncultured Reyranella sp.
GATCGAGCCCTTCTTGGTCGAGGTGATGCGCTCCTGCAGCGTGCCCATGTCGGTGGACAGGGTCGGCTGATAGCCGACCGCCGAGGGGATGCGGCCGAGAAGCGCCGACACCTCGGAGCCCGCCTGCGTGAAGCGGAAGATGTTGTCGATGAAGAGGAGCACGTCCTGGCCCTCTTCGTCGCGGAAGTATTCGGCGAGGGTCAGGCCGGTGAGGCCGACGCGCGCGCGCGCGCCCGGCGGCTCGTTCATCTGGCCGTACACGAGCGCCACCTTCGAGCCCGGGCCATCGAGCTTGATGACGCCCGACTCGATCATCTCGTGATAGAGATCGTTGCCCTCGCGGGTGCGCTCGCCGACGCCGGCGAACACCGACACGCCGCCATGCGCCTTCGCGACGTTGTTGATCAGCTCCATGATCGTCACGGTCTTGCCGACGCCGGCGCCGCCGAACAGGCCGATCTTGCCGCCCTTGGCGTAGGGCGCGAGCAGGTCGATGACCTTGATGCCGGTGACCAGGATCTGCGCTTCCGTCGACTGCTCGACGAACTCCGGCGCCGAGCGATGGATCGGCAGGGTCGACTTGTTGTTGACCGGGCCGCGCTCGTCGACCGGCTCGCCGATCACGTTCAGGATTCGGCCGAGCGTCTCGGGACCGACCGGCATGGCGATCGGCTGGCCGGTGTCGACCGCCTTCTCGCCGCGGACCAGGCCGTCGGTGGTGTCCATGGCGATGGTGCGGACTTCCGACTCACCCAGATGCTGGGCGACTTCGAGCACCAGCTTGCGGCCGTCGGTGTTGACGTGCAGCGCGTTCAGGATGTTCGGCAGCTCGCCATCGAAGCGAACGTCGACGACCGCGCCCGTGATCTGGGTGATCGTGCCGATGTTGTTGGAGGCCATTGGTGGTGTCCCTTTCGTAGCTCTAGACGGCTTCGGCGCCGGAGATGATCTCGATGAGTTCCTTGGTGATCGAAGCCTGACGCGAGCGGTTCATCTGCAGGGTCAGTTTCTTGATCACCTCGCCCGCGTTGCGCGAGGCGTTGTCCATCGCCGTCATCTGCGAGCCGTAGAAGCTCGCCGCATTCTCGAGCAGTGCCCGGAAGATCTGGACGGTGAGGTTGCGCGGCAGCAGATCGGCCAGGATCTCGCCCTCGTCGGGCTCGAACTCGTAGACCGCGCCGCCCGCCGGCTTGGCGTCCGTCGAGTCGGCCTCGGGGGCCGGCGGCGGAATCAGCTGCTGCACGGTGACGACCTGGGTCATCGCCGACTTGAAGCGGTTGAAGATCACGGTAGCGACGTCGAACTCGCCCTTGTCGAACAGCTCGGCGACCCGGCCGGCCACCTTCTGGGCGTCGGCGAACGACAGCCGCGGACGGCCGAGGTCGGTGATGGTCTCGACGATCAGCGAGGCGAAGTCGCGGCGCAGCTGGTCACGCGCCTTGCGGCCGACCGCCAGGATCTTCACCGTCTTGCCCTGCTCGAGCAGCAGGCGAATGGTGCGGCGCGCCTCGCGCACGATCGAGCTGTTGAAGGCGCCGCATAGGCCGCGGTCGGCGGTGGCGACGATCAGCAGGTGGACCTTGTCGGAGCCGGTGCCGGACAGCAGCTTCGGGCCCGAGCCGCCCTTGAAGCTCGACGCCAGCGTCGCCATGACCTTGTCCATCGCCTCGGCATAGGGCCGGGCCGCCATGGCCTGCTCCTGGGCGCGGCGCAGCTTGGCCGCCGCGACCATCTTCATCGCCTTCGTGATCTTCTGCGTCGACTGAACGCTTCGGATCCGAAGGCGGTAGGTTTTGAGGCTGGGCATCTTCCCTCTACGCGAACTTCTTGGAGAAGTCGGCGAGGAACGCCTTCATCTTGTCGTCGATCTCCTTGGTGATCTCGCGCTTGTCGCGGATCCCCGCCAGGATCGAGCCCTCGGCGCGCAGAGCGTCGAGCAGGCCCTTCTCGAACTCGCCGACGCGGGAGACCGGCAGGCCGTCGAGATAGCCGCGGGTGCCGGCATAGATCGAGGCAACCTGCTCCTCGACCGGCATCGGCTGGAACTGGCCCTGCTTCAGGAGCTCGGTCAGGCGCTGACCGCGCGCCAGCAGGCGCTGGGTGGCGGCGTCGAGGTCCGAGGCGAACT
>CAYZQZ010000650.1:0-2122 GCA_964480235.1 uncultured Reyranella sp.
GACGGCAGCCCCGGCCTTGGTCGGAGGCCCGTCGGCATCGCCGGTGGCGTTGGTGATGCCGCTCATCGCCTGGATGGTGACGTCCATGGCGGCAAGGTCGCGATAGGGGCCATCGAGCCCGAAGCCCGAGCTGCCGCCATAGACCAGGCGGGGATTGAGCTTGCTCAGTACGTCGTAGCCCAGGCCCAGGCGATCCATGACGCCGGCGGCGAAGTTCTCGATCACCACGTCGGCCTGGGCGACCAGCGCCAGGAAGATCTCCCGGGCACGCGGCTGCTTGAGGTCGAGCACCACCGACTCCTTGTTGGAGTTCAGCATGACCAGCGGATAGGGCTCGGCCTCGCGCTTGCGGCGGCGCAGGACGTCGCCTTCCGGCGGCTCGATCTTGATCACGCGCGCGCCCATGAAGGAAAGCTGCAGGCCGGCATAGGGGCCGTTGTAGATTTGCCCCATGTCGAGGACGAGCATGCCGTCGAGCGGACGGCGTATCTCGGTGGTCATTTGGCGGGGTGAACCTTCTTCCAGTGGCGGGCGATGTCGACGCGCCGCGTGACCCAGACTCGCGGCTGATTGGCGAGCCAGTCGAGCACGCGGGCCAGGCCCAGCGCCCGGCCGGGATGGCCGATGATGCGATTGTGCAGGCCGAAGCTCAGCATGCGCGGCGGATCCTCCTCCAGCACGCACTGCACGGCATTCCTGATGTAAGTCTCGTATTCCTCGCCCGATGTCATGCCCTGACGTGCGAAGCGCACGTCGTTGTGGACGACGGAGTAGGGTACGATCAGCTGTTGCCGCTCGCCGACCTTCAGCCAGTAGGGCAACTCGTCGTCGTAGGTGTCGCTGTCGTATTCGTAGCCGTTGTCGAGCAGCAGGTTGCGCGTGTGCATCGACGGCGCGTAGCGGCTGTACCAGCCGGCCGGCCGTTCGCCGATCGTCCTGGCGATGCTTTCGGTCGCCAGCCTGATCTGCTCGCGCTCGTAGTCGAGCGCCATGTTGCCGTGGATTTCCCACTTGTAGCCATGGCCCGCGACGTCCCAGCCGGCCTCGCGCATGGCAGCGCAGGCCTCTGGATTGCGCTCGAGAGCGCGGGCGATTGCGAACACCGTGCAGGGCAGCTTGCGCTTGGCGAACATGCGGTGAAGCCGCCAGAATCCCGCGCGGCTGCCGTATTCGAACATGCTCTCGGCGCCGAGATCGCGTCCCTTGACGCCGGCCGTCGAGCCTTCGGTCAGGCCGGTTTCGGACGCCGCTGCGCCGTCGGGTACGGAAAGCTCGCCGCCTTCCTCGTAGTTGATGACGAAATTGACTGCGACATGCGCCCCACCGGGCCATTTGGGATCGGGCGGATTGCGCCCGTAGCCCACGAAGTCGCGGACGCGGCCGGCCTCTTCATCGGTCATTCGATCGATCCTCCCACCCGTACTCTGCGCGAGACCTTATCGCGAACCGGCAAAATCTGCTCTACGGTTGATGCATGACGGACCTCAAGAGAATCGATCCCGGCCCGCGGCTGAGCGAGGCCAGTGTCTACGGCAACCTCATCTATTGTTCGGGCATGATCCCCGAGGACATTTCGCAGGACATCACCGGCCAGACCAGGCAGACGCTGGCCGAGGTCGATTCGCTGCTGGCCAAGGGCGGCAGCGACAAGACGAAGATCCTGTCGGCGGTGATCTGGCTCGCTGACATCGGCGATTTCGCCGCCATGAACAAGGTGTGGGATGCCTGGGTCGTGCCCGGGCAGACGCCGGCCCGGGCGACCACGCAGGCCAAGCTGAGCGACCCCGCCATGAAAATAGAAATCATGGTCGTGGCGGCGATCTAGTCTGCTAAGGTCGCCGCCGCTCTAGGAGTTTCGAGAGGGAGAAAAAGCATGAGCATCAAGCGAATCAATGCCGGCCCGCGCATGTCGAGCGCCGTGGTTCACGGCAACACGGTCTATCTCGCCGGCCTCACCGCCGACGACACCAAGGCCGACGTCAAGGGCCAGACCAAGCAGATCCTCGACAAGATCGACAAGTTCCTGAAGGACGCCGGCACCGACAAGTCGAAGATCCTGTCGGCCAACATCTGGCTGACCGACATCGGCACCTGGAGCCAGATGAACGAAGTGTGGGACGCC
>CAYZQZ010000651.1:0-2100 GCA_964480235.1 uncultured Reyranella sp.
AGCGCGCGGCCCCTTCTGCCCCCCGGCCCGTGGCGGGCGGCACCAACCTGGCCCCGACCGGCACCACGAACTTCTCGGCCTCAGGCAACGCACTCGGCAGCCTCGCGCCGCCACCCGCTCCCGCCGCGCGCCCATCGGGTCCGCCGACCTGCCCCTGGACGATTCTGCTGATCAACCGCGCCGACCTCCCCGTTTCTGTCGAACAGCGCTGGTTCCGCTGAGTCGGCTTAGGCCCTCCTAGCCAAATAAACGACCGACGGCTCGACCTCGATCAGGAAGTCCTCGCTGGCAAGGCCTGTGACCCCGATCCAGGTCGAACACGGGAGATTTTCGCCGAAAACGCTTTTCAGCGTGTCGCCGATCGCCTTGCCCTCCTTCATGTGACTTTGCCTGATGTACAACGTGAAGGCGCCAACATGCTCGAGGCTTGCGCCGACCGAGGCCAGCGCCCTGGCGATATTGTCCAGACATTGCCGCAGCTGCCGGCCGACGTCGTCCGGACCGACGATCCGCCGCTCCTCGTCCCACGCCACCTGACCCGCGACATGAACCGCCTCGCCGAGCGGCGTCGACACGACGCTCACTTGGGCGAAACCGAAGCGACGGCTGTCGAACACGCCGTCAGGCACGCAGATCGAGCGCATCGTCTAGTGTGAGTGACGCGGCACGCCTTTCGTCTGCGCAACTCGCTGGAAGTCGACCGCGAAGTCGAGGCAGGCGCCGGATGAAAGCTGTCCCACATACTTGCGCTGAAGCTCCTGCCACGGCGTCTGGCTGGGCTTGATGTTCGGCTTCCACGCTGCCCTGCGGCGCGCCAGTTCGGCCTTGGAGATCTTGATGTTCGCTGTGCGCTTGCCGATGTCGATCCGGACCTTGTCGCCGGTCTTCAGAAGCGCCAGCCCGCCGCCGACCGCCGCCTCCGGCGAGGCGTTGAGGATCGAGGGGCTGGCCGAAGTGCCGCTCTGGCGGCCGTCGCCGACGCACGGCAGCAGCACCACGCCCCCCTTCACCAGACGGTCCGGCGGCAGCATGTTCACCACTTCCGCCGCGCCGGGGTAGCCGACTGGCCCGACATTGCGAATGAACAGGATCGAGTTCTCGTCGATCGGCAGCTTGGGATCGTTGATGCGGTGGTGATAGTCCTCCGGCCCCTCGAACACGATCGCCGTGCCTTCGAAGGCGTTCTTGTCGCCGCGCTTCTCGAGATACTTCTTGCGGAACTCAGGCGAGATCACCGAGGTCTTCATGATCGCACTGTCGAACAGGTTACCCGTCAGGACAGCGAAGCCCGCCTGCCCCAGCATCGGCTTGCCATAGGTCTTGATGACCTCACCGTCGGCGGGTGCCGCGGTCTTGAGGTTTTCGGCGTAGGTCTTGCCGTTCACGGTCATGACGTCGCCGTGGATCTTCTTCTTGCGCAACAGCTCGCGCATCACGGTCGGCACGCCGCCGGCGCGGTGGAACGCCTCACCGAGATACTTGCCGGCCGGCATGCAGTTCACCAGCAGCGGAATGTTGTAGCCGATCTTGTCCCAGTCCTTGTTATCGAGCTTCACGCCGATGTGGCGCGCGATCGCGTTGACGTGGGGCGGGCAGTTGGTCGAGGCGCCAAGCGCGCTCGCCGCCACGATGGCGTTCTCGAAGGCCTTGCGAGTCAGGATGTCCGAGGGCTTCAGGTCTTCCCACACCATCTCGACAATGCGCTTGCCGGTGGCATAGGCCATCTGGCCGCGCTCGCGGTAAGGGCCGGGAATGGCGGCGCAGCCCGGCAGCGACATGCCGAGCGCCTCGGCCATGCTGTTCATCGACAGCGCCGTGCCCATGGTGTTGCAGTGCCCGACGCTTGGCGCGCTGTCTGCCACCCATTGCAGGAAGGTCTTCAGGTCGATGCGGCCGGCGGCCAGTTCCTGGCGCGCGTACCACACGATCGTGCCCGATCCCGCAAGGCCGCCGGCATAGTGGCCGTCGAGCATCGGTCCCCCGGACAACACGATCGCCGGAATGTTGACGGTGGCCGCGCCCATGATCATGGCTGGCGTGGTCTTGTCACAGCCGGTGGTCAGCACGACGCCGTCGAAGAAGTAGCCGTACAGGCTCTCG
>CAYZQZ010000652.1:0-2099 GCA_964480235.1 uncultured Reyranella sp.
GGGTCCTCGGCCCGGCCGGTCACCGACATCATGCCGCCGTAGGCCTGCAGCAGCGGGTCGAAGCCCGGCTTCATCTTCAGCGGGCCCTCGTAGCCGAACGCCCAGATCGAGCAGTAGATGAGACGCGGGTGGCGCTTCAGCATTGCCTCGGGCCCGATGCCGATCTCGTCGACCACGCCCGGCCGCAGGTTCTGGATCAGGATGTCGGAGGTCTCGCAGAGCTTGTGAAGCTTCTCGACGTCGGCCGCGAGCTTGAGGTCGAGCGTCACCGAGCGCTTGTTGCGGTTCTGGCCGTAGAAATAGAGCGAGGTCACGCCGTCGGGGCCGTAGGGAGGGCCCCAGATGCGCGCATCGTCGCCGCCGTCGGGCTTCTCGATCTTGATCACGTCGGCGCCCATGTCGGCCAGGATGACCCCGGCCAGCGGCCCGGCCAGCGCCTGGCCCACCTCGATGACGCGTATTCCTTCCAGCGGCAGGGTCACTTGATCCTCGTTCTCTGACTTCAGCCCCGAGCTTAGCGCGCCACACCCGATTTGGCTCAGTTGTCCTGCCTGCCGCTCTGCGGACTCCGCCCGGCAGACGGGCCGCCTTGTCAGGCGTATTGTTGCGGCAACCAACAAGTACGGAGAGGGACGCCATGCCGATGCCGGCCAACACGGACGTCACGAGTCCGAAGTACCTCAGGGACAAGTACGCCATCGTCGGTGTCGGCGAGACCACCTATACGCGCGGCTCCGGCATGACGACCCGCGCGCTCGGGACCTGGGCGGTGCGGAACGCCATCGAGGATGCGGGCCTCAAGGCTTCGGATGTCGACGGCATGCTGTCGTATCAATCAGGCGACTCGACCTTTTCGACCTTCATCGCCGGCGACCTCGGCCTCAGGCTCAACTTCTACATGGACGTCTTCGGCGGCGGCTCCTCGACCGAGGCACTGGTCGGCATGGCGATCGGCCTGATGGAAGCCGGCATGTGCAAGGCGGTCGTGATCTTCCGCGCCATGAACGGATTCAGCCAGGTCCGGATCGGCGGCACCGGCGCCCGCGCCGCGGCGCCGATCATGGGCGATGCGCTGCACGGCCGTGCCTACGGCTGGCAGAGCGCCGGGCAGATGTTCGCGCCCACCTTCATGCGCCACATGCACGATTATGGCACGACGCCCGAGCAGGTGGCGCACGTGAAGCACTTCCATTCCTGCCACGCCTCGAACAATCCCAAGGCCTTCTACAAGAAGCGCTACTCGGTCGACGAAGTGGTCTCGAGCCGCTTCATCTGCAAGCCGCTGCATCTGCTCGACTGCTGCGTCGAGACCGACAACGGCACGGCCTTGCTGGTGACCAGCGCCGACCGCGCCAAGGACTGCAAGCACCACCCGGTGCTGATCCGCGGCGTCGTGGGCCGCTGCAGCAAGCCGCGCACCGACATGCACTACCAGCATGGCCCGATCTCGACCGTCGCCGGCCACTACGCGCGCGACATCCTGTGGCCGAACGCCGGCGTCGGGCCCGAGGACATCGATCTCACCGGCTCCTACGACGCCTTCACCTTCACCACGATGCTGCAGCTGGAAGACTACGGCTTCTGCAAGAAGGGCGAGGGCGGTGACTACGTGAGCAATGGCACGATCAAGCTGGGCGGCAAGCGGCCGAACAACACCAGCGGCGGGCATCTCTGCGAGGGCTATACACACGGCCTCAACATGGTGATCGAGAACGTGCGCCAACTGCGCCATGACGCCGACGATTCCTGTCCGATCGGACCCGACGGCAAGCGCCAGCACACCTACGACTATCGCGAGGGCGGCTGCCGCCAGGTGAAGAATGCCGAACTGTCGGCCAACCTGGGCTGGGCCAATCCCGGCACCGGGTCGGCCATGGTCATGCGGCGCGGGTAGGGGCAGACGATGCTCGATATGAAACCCAAGGCCCGCCTCCCCATTCAGATGGGGAGGTGCCCCGCGGAGCGGGGCGGAGGGGTCATGCTTTCTGCCAGAAGTACAACA
Organism: uncultured Reyranella sp.; assembly: GCA_964480235.1. Lineage (GTDB taxonomy): Bacteria > Pseudomonadota > Alphaproteobacteria > Reyranellales > Reyranellaceae > Reyranella. Next base: position 2,003 of record CAYZQZ010000652.1, read on the forward strand.
ATGACCCCTTCGTCAGCGCTGCGCGCTGCCACCTCCCCATGTGAATGGGGAGGGGCGGAAGAGGAGACACAGCCATGACCGTCCAGGCCACCTACCT
>CAYZQZ010000653.1:0-2098 GCA_964480235.1 uncultured Reyranella sp.
GACCAGAACATGGAAGCCGCCGCCATCCTGGGCCGCATCGTCAACGTCGGGCGGCTGGGTGGCATGAAGGGCGAATTCAACTTCGACCTGCATGCGTTGAAGCGCATCGACTATATCGGTGTGACCTTCCGCACCCGCAGTCCCGAGGAAGTGCGCGCCATCGTCAAGTCGGCCCGCGCCGATCTGTGGACGGCCATCGAATCGGGCAAGCTCCATTTGCCGATCGACAAGACCTTCCCGCTCGCCCAGGCCGCCGAGGCCCTGGCGCACATGAAGGCCAATGCGCACTTCGGCAAGATCGTCCTGGTGATGTGAGTCCACTCAGGAGGTGGCCGGCGCCGCTTCCTTGAGCAACTCGTAGATCGCGGCAGCCTCGTCGTTGCCGCGGCCGGCCTCGAGCAGCCTCGCATACCATGCCAGCGTCGGCTCGATCAGGGGTGCCGGAATGCCCAGATGTCGGCATTCGGCCTCGATGTACCGAAGATCTTTCAAAAAGACATGCACCGGGCCGGCCGCCGGCTGGTAGCGGCCCTCGGCCATCATCGGTGCGCGGGCGTTGAACACTGGGCTGCTGGCGAAGCTGGCGCCGATTGCTTCGGTCAGCACCTTGGGGTCGATCCCCGAGCGCGTGCCAAGCAGCATCGCCTGCGCGGTGGCGAACGTATTGATGGTGACCAGCATGTTCGCCGCCCACTTCACCGCCATGCCGGCACCGAACGGCCCGACCATACGCTGCTTCGGGCTAATCGCCTCGAGCACTGGCCGGCAGCGCTCGATGACGGCGGGGTCGCCGCTGACGAACAGTACGGCCTGCCGGGTGCGGACGACGGGCGGCGTGCCGCTCACCGGGCAGTCGAGCATCGCCGTCCCCTTGCGGGCCAGCGCCTCGGCGACTTCGCGTTTCAAGGTGACGGGAAAGGTGCCCATGTCGATGACGACGCCCCCGTCCCGGGCCCCGGCCGCCAGGCCATCGGCACCGAGATAGGCCGCACGCATCGCCTCCTCGGTGGCCAGTGCCGTCACGATGACATCGCAGGTCCGCGCGAGTTCTGCAGGGTTTTCGACCAGGCGCGAGAAATCCGTTGCGCTCGGCCGACGCAAGGCTGTGACTTCCAGACCTGCCTCCGCGAGATTGGCGGCGACGGCGCGGCCGATATTCCCGAGACCGACGATTCCGACCTTTTTCATGGCGCGACAATGGCATGCGCCGCCGCGCTTGCGTACCTGTCCGGAGATGCCCATTTTGATAGGGTCGCTTCAGCCGACTGGTCAAAGGGAATCGCATGGCAGCCAAGGGCATCAACCATCTCGCCACGGCCGATGGCCTCTTCTTCGGGAAGGGCGCGCTCGACCGGCGCAAGACCGAGAAGATGGTCAACGAGGCTCTGGCCGGCTGCGACGACGGCGAGCTCTTTCTCGAATACGTGCAGAGCGAGGGTCTGGCGTTCGACGACGGCAAGCTGAAAAGCGCCTCCTATGACACGACGCAGGGCTTCGGCCTGCGCGCGGTCGCGGGCGAGGCGACCGGGTTCGCCCATGCCTCCGCCCTCGACGAACACGCGCTGAAGCGCGCCGTGTCCACGGTCAAGGCCGTGCGCGCCGGCAAGGGCGGCACCGCCGACGAATCGCCGCGCGGCACCAACCGACTGCTCTATGCCGACGACAATCCGATCGACGGCGAGGGCTTCGAAAAGAAGGTGAAACTCCTGCAGGAGATCGACGCCTACGTCCGCGGCAAGGAGCCCAAGGCGCGCCAGGTCTCGATCTCGCTTGCCGCCAACTGGCAGGTCGTCGAGATCATCAAGGCCGACGGCTGGCGTGCGGCTGACGTGCGGCCGCTGGTGCGTCTCAACGTGTCGGTGGTCTGCGCCAACGGCGATCGCATGGAATCGGGCTCGACCGGCAGCGGCCGGCGCGCCGCCTATGGCGACATCTTCAAGCCGGAATACTGGAAGAAGGAAGCCGACGAGGCGATCCGCCAGGCACTGGTCAACCTCGACTCGATCGCGGCTCCCGCCGGTGAGATGCCGGTGGTACTGGGCTCCGGGTGGTCGGGCGTGCTGTGGCACGAGGCGGTCGGTCACGGCCTGGAAGGCGA
>CAYZQZ010000654.1:0-2090 GCA_964480235.1 uncultured Reyranella sp.
CGCGAACATCGTGGCGCTGCTGCTCCTGGCCGTTCTCGCACACTGAGCGAAGGCGACCGCAAACGAAAAGCCCCGGTGGAGACACCGGGGCTTTTTTCTTGGGTCCGCCGTGCCGTGCGGGCCTTGCCCGCCGGAACACCGGACGTCGTTCGCGCCTAGATGCCGCCCGTCGGCGCGCCCGGATTGCTCTCCTGCTTGGGTCCGCTGAAGCGGCCGACGTTGCCGAGAATCTGCTCGAGCACGGTCAGCTCCTTGCCGGTGGTCGGCGTGATGCGCGCCACCATGGTGATGTCCTTGGCGTCGGCCATGTCGTAGCTCTTCTGGGTCATCAGGCGGCCGCCGTCGTCGAAATTGAGCTGCATCACATTCTGCGAGACGGTCGTCTGCTTGAAGAAAGCGAACTGCTCCTGCTTCGATGAGATGTAGTACCAGACGTTCGGGTTGAACGTGGCGACTGCCGAGGGACTGCCGATCAGGCGTACGACGTCCTCGCGGCTCTGCGTCTTGACTTCCAGCTTCTCGAGCGATCCAGGAGTGGGGGCGAAGCCGCGCATCTCCAGGTTCCGGTCGCATCCGCCCAGCACGAACGGGCCGAGCAGGGCACCGGCGAGGACCAACGGGACGGAGGGACGCATGCAGGACTTCTTGAGTTGGTGGTGCGGAGGCCGCACAACATGTCGCGGCGTCGCGCCGGGGTCAACCGAGCCGGCATGACCGGAGGAGAAGGGCTTGTTCCGCAAGAAGAATCCGCACGATGCATTCGCTGCGGCGCTCTACACAAGGACCGGCGAGAGGGCGCGCGACCGGTTCCTGTTCGAACAGTGCGCCATCCCGGACACGCTCGACGGCCGCTTCGATGCGCTGGCACTTCTGGCCGCGCTGATGATCGAACGGCTGCGCCGCGAGCCCGACGGCGAGGCGCTGTCGCAGGCCTTCTTCGACGCGATGGTCCGCCACCTCGATCTCACGTTGCGCGAGATCGGCGTGCAGGATCTTGGGGTGGGCCGGCGGATCAAGATCATGGCCGAGGGATTCCAGGGGCGGGCCTTGGCCTACCGGGCGGCGCTCGCATCGGACGATCCCGCCCAGCTGAGCGAGACCTTGCGCCGCAACGCCTATGGCGGTAGGCCCCCTGCCGACCCTGCGGCGGTGGCCGCGCTCGGAGACTATGTGCGCAGCGAGGCGGCGCGGCTTGCCGTGACCCCGCGCAACGCCCTCATCAAGTAGCAGGAATATGGCCCAGCCCGTTGATAAGACGCCCAAATCGGAAATCGAGCGCATCGTCGACCTCGAGCGCATGGGGACCGGCAGTGCTGCTCTGGAGATCGCCGCCAGCGAGGGCGAGCGTGCGGCCCTGGCCAAACGCTTCGGCTTTCTCGGCCTGCCTGCCTTTTCAGCCCGTGTGACGGTCGATCGGCGGGCGGGCGGGCAGGTGGTGGTCGAAGGTCGCCTGCGCGGCAAGATCGTGCAGTCATGCATCCTGACCCTGGACCCCGTGACCCAGGACCTCGACGAGACTTTTCGCATCGTCTTCCGCCAGGACGCCCAGGACGAACGGGATCCAGAGAGTGGCGAGGCGGTCCTGAACGCCCAGGCTGACGCGCCCGAGCCGTTGTCCGGAAATCTGCTCGATGTCGGCGAAATCGTTGCCGAGCAGCTTTCTCTGGCCGCCGACCCCTATCCGCGCCGCCCCGGGGTGACCCTCGAAGACGTCCTGCCGAAGCCCCGGGAAGGGGTTCGCCGGGGGGGCCGGCCGCCAAAAGGCGAGCAGCGGCGGCATCCTTTTGCCGGTCTGGCGGCTCTCAGGGACAAGCCACGCCGCGACCGCTAAATTGTTGCGAGCGTGTAACGTTTTGGCTAGAGAAGTCGGCCCGCCGCGCCTATAGAGCGCGGCCTCAGCTTTTATGGGCCACTGGCGCCGTTTCGCCGGCGCCGCCCGTCGTGGAGAGTGTCATGGCAGTTCCCAAGAAGAAGATTTCCAAGTCCCGCCGCAACATGCGCCGGGCCCATCACGGCCTGCCGTCGATGGCTCATGTCGAGTGCAAGAACTGCGGTGAGTTGAAGCGTCCGCACCACGTCTGCAGCCATTG
>CAYZQZ010000655.1:0-2084 GCA_964480235.1 uncultured Reyranella sp.
CGGCCGCCGATCCGTCGGACCATCAGCGCGCCCGCCGCTTCGTGGTCTGCGGCAAGGTCCTGCCGGGCCACAAGCTCGAGGTGCGTGACCCCGAAGGCAAGGTGCTGCCCGACCGGGCGGTCGGCCGAATCTTCGTGAAGGGCCCCAGCATCATGCCGGGCTATTTTGCCGAGCCCGAGGCCAGCCGCGAGGTGCTGTCGGCCGACGGCTGGCTCGACACCGGCGATCTCGGCTACGGCCTGAAAAGCGAAGTGGTCGTCACCGGCCGCGCCAAGGACCTGATCATCATCAACGGGCGCAATGTCTGGCCACAGGACATCGAGTGGGCGGTCGAGGCCAAGAAGGTCGTGAAGAACGGCGATGCCGCTGCGTTCTCGATCGATACGCCCGACGGCGAGCGGGTGGTCGTGGCCGTGCTGGCGCGCGTTTCGGGTGACGAGGCGAGGGCCAATCTGGCGCGCGACGTTGCCGGCGCCGTGCGCGAGGCGGTCGCGGTCGACTGCGACGTTGCTCTGGTCGCGCCGACCCTGGGGCTGCCGACCACCTCGTCGGGCAAGCTGAGCCGTGCCCGCACCAAGGCCAATTACCTGGCCGGGCTTTACGCTCCCAAGCCCGCGGCGGCCTGAGGTTTCCTTGAGCAGGCTGGTTGCGGTCACCGGCGCCACCGGCTTCGTCGGACCGCATCTCGTCCGGGCGCTCGCCGGGCACGGCTGGGCCGTGCGCCTGCTGGTGCGGCGCTGGTCGCCGCTACCCGACCTCGCGGGCGTGCAGGCCGACCTGGTGCTGGGCGATCTCGCCGACGAAGAAACACTCAGACAGCTGGTCGACGGGGCGGAGGCGGTGGTCCATGCCGCCGGCCTGATCAAGGCGCGCAGCGAAGCCGACTTCCTGGCGGTCAATCGCGACGGCACCGCGCTGCTGTCGCGGCTCGCGCCGGCCGCGCGATTCCTTCTTCTGTCGTCCCTGGCCGCCCGCGAACCGGGTCTGTCGCCCTATGCCGCGAGCAAGCGCGCGGCCGAGGAGGTGCTCAAGACGCGGTCCGGACCCTGGTTGGCGGTACGTGCGCCGGCGGTCTACGGCCCGGGCGACCACGAGACGCTCGCCTATTTCAAGACGGTCGATCGCGGCTGGGCGCCCCGGCCGCTGGTCGAGGGGGCACGGCTCTCCCTGATCCACGTTGCCGACCTGGCCGACGCCGTGGCGCGCGCCCTCGACTCGAACCTGCCGCCGTCGGTCTATGAAGTCGACGACGGTCATCCCGGCGCCCATGACTACGACGACATGGCCCGGGCCGCCGGGCAGGCACTCGGCCGAACCCCCCGGGCCCTCGCCGTTCCGCGGCCGGTGCTGGCGGCGGTCGGAGCCTGGAACGGGCTGCGCCAGGCGCTGGGGGGCGCGCCGCAAATCCTTACCGCCGGCAAGGTCGCGGAAATGTTTCATCGGGACTGGACCGTTCATGACCGGCGGCTGGCCGACGCGACGGGCTTTTCGGCGCGCCATGACCTGCAGGGCGGATTTGCCGATACGGTTCTGTGGTACCGGCAGCACCGATGGCTCAGGAATCGGTGAAATACGGCGTAACAATTTGTCATTTCACAATAAATCGTCAGTCCGGCACACCTTTCCCCGTCATTCCCCCCCGGGACCGGAGACCCGATTTTGCTCAATGCCCAGAAAGTGACCGTCGAGAACGACGGCGTCGAACTCTTCGAAACCCGCCAGAGCGGGGCGCGTGAGGAGATTTCGCGTCGCAGCGTGATGGCCGAGATCTGGCGTCACCTCGAGCCGTACCGGGTTGGCGAGAAGCCGATCAGCGGGGACACGGTCATCACCAAGGACCTGACGATCGATTCGCTGGCTGTCATGGACATGGTCATGGAGCTGGAAGACCGGTTCGACATCTCCATTCCCATGAACGTCGTCGCCGAGATCTACACGGTCGACGAGCTGGCCGACACGATCCTGGACCTCAGCGCCCGGCGCTGAACCGCCGCCCGGATATTCCCATGGGTCTGTTCGACCGCCATGCCGGTCTGCTGGACGCCTATCGCCAGCGGGCGCCGCGTGCCACGCCGGCCGAGCGG
>CAYZQZ010000656.1:0-2083 GCA_964480235.1 uncultured Reyranella sp.
ATGACCACCTGCCGCTGCTGGGCTCGCAGGGACTCGTACAGGCCCTCCTGAGAGCCGGGGATCTCGCCGACGGCACCGGGGATCGCCTCCCGCATGACCCGTTGGGCGATGTTGATCGCGGCCGTCTTCCGGCTCTTGGACGAGTCGCCGACGATGAGGCTGAAGAGATTGCCCCAGATGGGGCTCGCATACGGGACCGAGTAGTCGAGCGGGACGCACTGGGAGAGGCAGGTGAGGGCACCGGAGACGTGGTAGGCCACGTTGGCGTCCGTCATCTGGGAGGCGTACTCGACGTAGCTGCGGACGAACCCCGAAGACGGCAGTGCTGCCCAGACATCGGCTTCTCGGATCATGTGTGTTTTCCCCTTGTGAGAGGCGAGACCGTACCTCATCGGAAGGCTGTTGACAAGTGTCATGTTGAGGGGGTAAAGTCCGCCCTACGTTTTTTCCAAGGGGTGGTAACGCCATGTCGTGGTTCCGCTTTTCGCTGTCACACATGACACCGGAGTTGAATCGGCTTTTGGCCGATCTGCCCGGCGTCACCCTCCGGGACCGCACCGTCACGGTCGCCGACAACGGCGCGTGGCTCGTCGAGCGCGCCTGCCAGCGGTCGGGGGTCCAGTACACCTCGACGATCTCCGGTGCCGACGGCGTCCCGCTCCAATCGGTTGCCGACCTCTGCCAGTTCGGCCTCCGGGACTGGGTCCCCGGCTTCCTGACCGAGTACCAGAAGGACGGCATCCTCGCGATGGCGCACCGGTCGGGGCACCTCTGGTGGGCCGCCGGAGCCGGGAAGACCGCCGGGGCCATCTGCTGGGCGCTGGCCTCGCCGGGGGCGACGGTCCTCGTCACGCGGGCCGGTGTCCGCCGCTCCCACGCCCGCGAGATCGAGCGCCTCACGACCCACCGAGCCTTCGTCATCGAGAGCAAGGACGACATCGCCGGTCTCGAAGAGAGCGACGCGATGTTCGTCGTCGTCGGCTGGGAGGGGCTGCCGGACGTTCTGGAGCACCTCCTGCGCTGGCGTCCGGCCAACGTCATCTTCGACGAGGCCCACAAGGCGAAGAGCCACAAGCGGTTCGGCGTCACGCAGCAAGCCGACGGCACGAAGAAGTTCGACCCGCTGGAGAACATCGCGCAGTCGGCCTATCGGCTCTCGCGGGCCTGCAAGCGCCGCCTCGCGACCACCGCGACGCCGATCAAGGACCGCACCCGCGATCTCTGGGCGCAGCTTGACCTCGTTCACCCGGACGCATGGGGCCCCTTCTACCGGATGGAGCGCGCTTCTTTCGCGGGCCGCTACTGCGCGGCCCGGCCGGGCAACTTCGGCGGCATCAACACCGAGGGCGCGTCGAACCTCGACGAACTCTGGGACCGCGTGTCGATGGTGACGCATCACGTCCCGCACTCCGTCACCCACCGGCACCTGCCCGCACGGCGGCGCATCGTCACCTACGTCACGCCCGCCGAGCAGTGCGCGGCCACCGGCTTCACGCAGACGTTCTGGAAGAAGGTCGCGCCCAACGGGAAGAACGCGATCCTCGAAGCCCGCCTCATGGAGGCCGCCGCGAAGAAGCGCAAGATCCTCATGGACCTCGTCGAGGAGGCTGTCGCCGGGGGCCAGAAGGTGACGATCTTCACCGGCCGACGCGAGGACTGCGAGAAGCTGGCCGACGAGGTGTCGAAGCTCGGCTGCCGGGTCTACACCGGCCACGGCGGCACGGCTCCGCGCATCCGGGACCAGATCCAGCAGCAGTACATGGCCGACCGCGGACCCTGCGTCCTCGTCGGCACCGGTGACGCATGGGGCGAGGGCGTCTCGCTCCACGACACCGACCTCGCCCTCATCGCGATGCTCCCGTACACGCCCGGCGCGGTCGTCCAGTGGGAGGGTCGGTTCTCCCGTCAGGGGCAGAAGCGCCCCGTCCTCATCCAGTACCTTGTAGCCGAGGGGACCGTCGACGAGCACGTCGCGGAGATCCTCCTGACGAAGCTCCAACCGGTCGAAGCCGTGTCGAAGGACGACAGCATCGAGGGCTTCGCCGACGCCATCATGGGCAGCGACCAAGAAGAAGAGATCATC
>CAYZQZ010000657.1:0-2072 GCA_964480235.1 uncultured Reyranella sp.
GTCCGGATGTTCAGCCAGTGCCGCCAGATGGAGCATTGCCAGGACCGCGTGGAGGAGTCCGTCGTCGGCTCCCTCGGCACGAGCAACTGCCATAATTACATCGGCCTCAAGAACGGCGGCGGCTGGAAATTCCCCGGCGGCGACGGCAACGCCTACCGCCTGGAGCACGCCAACCTGATCCGGAGCATCCGCGCCGGCGCGCCCATCAATGAGGCCCGCAACATCGCGGAAAGCACCCTGGCGGGGATCATGGGCCGCGACGCCGCCTACAGCGGCCAGCTCGTGGAATGGGACAAGATGCTCAACTCGGAAAAAGGCCGGGCGCTGTTCAAGGAAGTGGCCGACAAGCGCGCCACGCTGGCCAAGATCTACGATGAGTATTTCGACGCGCTGAAGGACCAGCAGAGCGGTCTCGGTACGGCGGCGGTGATCGTCATGGACAAGTCGACCGACGTCATCAAGGCGATCGCGAGGCTGGCCTATTTCTACAAGCACGAGAGCTGTGGCCAGTGCACGCCCTGCCGCGAGGGCCTGGGCTGGGTCTGGCGCGTGATGGAACGCATGGTCACGGGCAACGCGCGGATCGAGGAAATCGACGCGCTGTACGACGTAACCAAGCAGATCGAGGGCCACACGATCTGCGCGCTGGCTGACGGTGCGGCATGGCCGGTCCAGGGCCTGATCCGGCATTTCCGGCCGGTGATGGAGGCGCGTATCCGCGCGCGCACCGAAAAGCTGGCGGCGGAGTAGGCGCATGCCCAAGGTCAAGATCGACGGCAACGAACTGGAAGTTCCGGCCGGCATCACGGTGCTGCAAGCCTGCGAGATGGCGGGCGTCGAGATTCCGCGCTTCTGCTACCACGAGCGCCTGTCGATCGCGGGCAACTGCCGCATGTGCCTCGTCGAGGTGAAGCCCGGGCCGCCCAAGCCTCAGGCGAGCTGCGCGCTGCCGGTGGGCGACAAGATGGAGATCACGACCAACTCTGCCGTCGTCAAGAAGGCGCGCAACGGCGTGATGGAATTCCTGCTGATCAACCATCCGCTCGACTGCCCGATCTGCGACCAGGGCGGCGAGTGCGACCTGCAGGACCAGGCGATGGCGTTCGGCCTCGACCGCAGCCGCTATCACGAGAACAAGCGCGCGGTGCCCGACAAGGAACTCGGCCCGCTGGTCAAGACGTCGATGAACCGCTGCATCCACTGCACGCGCTGCATCCGCTTCGCGACCGAGGTCGCGGGCGTCGAACAGCTCGGCGCCACGGGGCGCGGCGAGAGCATGGAAGTCACGACCTACGTTCAGGAGACGTTGCAGAGCGAACTCTCGGGCAATCTGGTCGATCTCTGCCCGGTCGGCGCGCTGACCTCCAAGCCCTACGCCTTCGAGGCGCGGCCATGGGAGCTGCGCAAGACCGAATCGATCGACGTGTTCGATGCGCTCGGCGCGAACATCCGGATCGACACGCGCGGCGGCCAAGTGATGCGCGTCCTGCCGCGCCTAAACGACGACGTGAACGAGGAGTGGATCTCCGACAAGACCCGGCACGCGATCGACGGCCTGCGTCACCAGCGGCTCGACCGGCCCTATGTCCGCAAGCAGGGCAAGCTGGTCGAGGCGAGCTGGGAAGAGGCGCTGGGCGCCGCCGCCGCCAAGCTGAAGGGTGTCGACGGCTCGAAGATCGCCGCGATCGCGGGCGACCAGTGCGACGCCGAGGCAATGGTGGCGCTCAAGGATCTCATGACGGCGCTGGGCTCGCCCAACATCGATTGCCGCCAGGACGGCGCCAAACTGGGCGGCGGGCCGCGCGGCTCGTACCTGTTCAACGCCGGCGTCCATGGCATCGACCAGGCCGACGTGATCCTGCTGGTGGGCACCAACCCGCGCTGGGAATCGCCGGTGCTGAACGCGCGCATTCGCAAGCGCTATCTCTCCGGCCACTGCGCCCTGGCGAGCATCGGCCCGGCGGTCGATCTCACCTATCCGGTCGAGCGGCTGGGCGCGGGTCCTGCGACTCTGCGCGACCTGGCCGAGGGCAAACTCGCCTTCGCCGGGAAGCTCAAGGCTGCCAAGAATC
>CAYZQZ010000658.1:0-332 GCA_964480235.1 uncultured Reyranella sp.
CCACAGGGTGAGGATCTGCGCCGGGTTCTGAAGGAAGAAGGACGGCTTGTAGAAAAGCACGTAGCCCAGACGGCCGCCGAGGATGACACCCAGCGCGGCCCACAGCAGGAAGTCGTCGATCTTTTCCGGCGACAGCACCTTGGGCGGCTGGGTGCAGACGCGGCGCATGATCTGCCAGCCGATCACCAGGCCTGCGATGTAGGCCAGCGCATACCAGCGCACGGCGAACGGCCCGATCTGCAGCAGCACCGGGTCGATGTCGGGGAACGGGATGACGAGTGGGGTCATGCGCGCGTCCTTATATAGCGATTTACGGCGCTGGCATTCCCGCC
>CAYZQZ010000658.1:432-2066 GCA_964480235.1 uncultured Reyranella sp.
AAATTGGCCGCGGCGGAGGCCGCCAAATTGGCCGCGGCGGAGGCCGCCAAATTGGCCGCGGCGGAGGCCGCCAAATTGGTCGCGGCGCCGCCCTGGGGGGACGGCGCCGCTGGAGGACAATCCGAACGTAGACTTATTGTCTTGTTTGAAGAGGGGGCGTCGGAGGGTCCTTTTCGAATTCCGGGTCGGTCTCTCAGATCAGGCTTCGCCGACAGTCTCGAGGATCGAGGCGGTCAGCGCATCGGCCGGCGACTTGCCGGCCCAAACGACGTACTGGAAGGCGGGATAGAAGCGCTCGCTCTCGCTGATCGCGACCTCGACCAGGTCGTTCAGCTGCTCGGGCTTCAGGCCTTCGGTGCCCCTGAGCGGGATGGCATGACGGAACATCGGCAGGCCTTCCTCGGTCCACAGATCGAAGTGACCCAGCCACATCTTTTCGTTGATCAGCGCCAGCAGGCCGTGGATGTCGGTGTGGCGTTCGCTGGGAATGCGCACGTCGTAGGCGCAGGTGAAGTGCAGCGCCTCGACGTCGTCCCGCCAGGAGAAGAACATGCGGTAGTCGCACCAGCGGCCGGCAACCTCGACCGCAATCTCTCGGTCCGACGTTCGATCGAAGGGCCAATCATTGGCGGAGACGACCCTTTCGATCATCTCGAGCGGGTTCAGATCGTGCTTCTGTCTGGTCCGCTCATGTCGCGACAACGCCATCGACCCACTCCCCAACCATTCCGCACTGCGATGCCTAATGGCACGTTCTAGATGCGGTTGGCCGACATATCGTGGTGGGCACCCAACTACCCACAAGCCCTAGCCTGCCACAATGCTGACTCCCCATGCAATAACAATTCAGGCTTGAATTGCCAAAAGAGTCAGGGATTCCATCAATTTAATCCCCAGCGCTCAGATTCGAGTCACGAAGTTTCGCATCCCGAATCGGATGAATTCCCGCAAATTTTGGGGCCGATTGGCATGCAGCTTGCCTGAAACAGCCGGAAACGCTGGGAGGCGGCATGTTCAAAGATCCTTTCGACGCAAAGACTTTCTTGGGCCGGCGCTGCAGCTGCGGCGGCGCCCACACGCCGTCGGACCACGACCGTCTGACCGCCAGCCCGGCGCCGTCCGGCGAGGAGGCACGCTGGAACCGGGTGGTCGACACCGCCGTCCTGCGCGCGGTCTTCCCGGTCGATGCGACGCGACGCCAATTCCTCAAGACGGTGGGCGCGGGCACGGCAATGGCCGCGATCTCGTCGGTCTTGCCGCTCGGCGCGGCCCGCGAGGCTTTTGCCCAGGGGGGCGCGCCGGAGAAGAAGGACCTCAAGATCGGGTTCATTCCGATCACCTGCGCCACGCCGATCATCATGGCGCATCCGATGGGCTTCTATTCCAAGCAGGGCCTGAACGTCGAAGTGGTGAAGACGGCGGGCTGGGCGGTGATCCGCGACAAGTCTCTGGCCAAGGAATACGACGCCGCCCACATGCTGTCGCCGATGCCGCTCGCGATCTCGCTGGGTGTCGGCTCGAACCCGGTGCCGTACACGATGCCGGCCATCGAGAACATCAACGGCCAGGCGATCACGCTTTCGATCAAGCACAAGGACAAGCGCGATCCCAAGGACTGGAAGGGGTTCAAGTTT
>CAYZQZ010000659.1:0-2060 GCA_964480235.1 uncultured Reyranella sp.
CTCCTCGCCGACGTCGGCGCGGATGCAGGCGACATTGCGGCCCATGGCGGCGACCGCCTCGGCCACCTCCTCGGCCTCGCGGGCGCTCGTGACGTAATTCACGACGATGTCGGCGCCCGCCTCCGCGAGCCTGAGGGCACAGGCCTTGCCGATGCCGCGGCTCGAGCCGGTGACGAGGGCCACTTTTCCGGTGAGATCGATCATGACAAGACTTTCTCCTGCGGTGATGCCGTGGACGGGGAATCTGCTTGTGGACGAGGGAGCTTGCCCATGCCGCGAAACGCGGTCATGCCGGGCACGGACAACTGGCGGCCGTTGTCGGCCGAGGTGATGCGGAGGAGGAATGGCACCGCGACGCGGGCCCATTCGTCGGGCTTCGGGTAGAGCGAGGCCGACTCTCCGAACGACGTCTGCAATGTATCGGTCTGGATGATGCCGGGATGCAGCGACACCGCGCCCATCGTGGGCGGCAGCTCGTACGACATCGCCTTTGTCATTCCCTCCACCGCCCACTTCGACGCGCAGTAGGGCGCCACCTTCGCGGCCGCTTCGCGGCCCCAGCCGGAGCTGAAGTTCACGACGATGCCGCGCTTGCGACGGATCATGTCGGGGATGAAAGCCCGCAGCACGTTGAAGATGCCGTGGACGTTGACCTGCAGGAGACGGTCGATCTCGTCACGATCGAACCTCCAGGCCTGCTTTCCCTCGTTGGCGACCGCGGCGTTGTTGAGCACGAGATCGGGCACGAGGCCGGCAGCGACCAGTTCCTGCGCCCAGGCCGATACCGCCGCGTCGTCGGTGACATCGAGCTGATAGATCCGATGCGGCGGGCCGAGCTCGGCCCGCATTGCGGCGACGCTGTCGGCGCTACGGGCGCAGCCGATCACAGTGTGGCCCAGGCGGGCGAACTCCCTGCACAGCTCTCGGCCCAGGCCGCGGCTGATGCCAGTGACGAGCACGCACCGCGGGGATGATTCTCGAGCACGAGACGGGCGCAACTCCTCGAGCACGTGTGAGTCAACCTTGGACGGGTCGTTGGCCCGCGCGCCGAAGTCGAACGTGCTGACGCCTGTCTGGGCCGCCCGCTCCAAAACCGCGTTGCCGAACGGGTGATTGCCGGAGTAAAGGTTCATGCCCATGGCGCTGCCGCCACCGTCAACGATCAGCATCGTGCCGCTGATAAACCGCGAATCGTCGCTCGCCAGGAAGGAGAACGACGGGGCGATCAACTCGGGACCGCCGGCGATCGGAATGGGCTGCATCTCGGCGGCGAGCTTCATCATTCCTTCGGGGTCGATGTTGCGGTGAGTGAGCGGCGATACGATCGGGCCAGGAATGATCGCATTGCAGCGGATGTTGTGCCTGCCAAGTTGCACCGCGGCGCAGCGTGTGAGGGCGACGATTCCAGCCTTTGACGCCGAATACGCCGCTCCGCCGGCGCCGCCGCTTTCCGCTGCGATCGACGAGACGTTGATGATCGAGCCGCCGCGCCCCTGGTCGATCATCAGCTTCGCCGCGTGCTTGGTGCCGAGGAAGGCGCCGCGCAGATTCACTCCCTGGGTACGGTCCCAGTTTTCCACCGACGTCTCGAGGAGCGAGCCGAAGGCGCCCCCCGTGGCTGCATTGTTCACCATACAGTCAAGCCGCCCGAAACGCTCCATCGTGTAACGGAGCAGATTCAGCATGTCGAATTCCTGCGATACGTCGCATGACTCGAATCCGAAGCGGTCGAGGCCGTACCGGCTGCGCACCGTCTCGGCCAACCTGGCAGCACTTTCGCGATCAATGTCTCCGACCACCACGCACGCGCCGTCCTCCAAGAGCCGCAGCGCTGACGCCTCGCCGATACCGCTCGCCCCACCGGTGACCACGATCACGCGGCCCGCGAGTTTGCCCTGTGGTGCCTGGGTCATGGGATTTCACCGGTCGGCGTGACGTCTGGGAAACGAGCGAGCAGCCAGGCTTGGAAATGTGTGATCCGCTCTTCGCGGCGGGAGATCAGGCCCGGGCCCGGGTGCCGCGGCGACTCAACGCCGGCCTGCACCTGCGGCAGGATCGCC
>CAYZQZ010000660.1:0-2059 GCA_964480235.1 uncultured Reyranella sp.
CCGCGGTGATGCGGCTCGGCACGATCTTGCCGCGCTCGGACACGAAGCGCTGGAGAAGACGCACGTCCTTGTAGTCGATCTTCGGCGCATTCGCGCCCGAGAAGGGGCAGCTCTTGCGGCGACGGGTGAATGGCCTGCGTTGGGCGCTCATTCGTCTTCTCCTGCGATCGGGGCGACGACATCATCGCCGAAGCGCGGACGTTCGCGGCGTGACTGGCGATCGCCCCAGCCGCCGCCGTCACCGCGGTCGCCCGGACGATCGGACTTCTCGGCGCCACGCTGCATGACGGCCGAGGGGCCTTCCTCGAGCGCGTCGACGCGCACGGTGAGGAAGCGGATGATGTCTTCGTTGATCGACATCGTGCGCTCCAGCTCCTTCACGGCGGCTGCCGGGGCATCGATGTTGAGCAGGGTATAGTGACCCTTGCGGTTCTTCTTGATGCGGAAAGTCAGGGACCGGAGGCCCCAGTATTCCTTCTTGGAGACGGTACCGCCCTGGGCGGCGATCAGTTCGGCGAACTGGTTGGTCAGGGTCTCCACTTGCGTCGCAGGCACATCCTGACGCGCAATGAAGACGTTCTCATACAATGCCATTCGGACTCCTTATGGCTGTTAGCGACCCGGAGTTCCCCAGCAGGACTGGCGAACCGCCCGGATCTAGCCGGCTCCCTCTGATTAAAGAGCGCGCCGGCAAGGCGACGAGGCCGATTTAGGCCCCGAAGGGCGCCGGTTATACAGGCTCACCCCCCGAAATCAAGGCATTCCGGGGTCCGCCTGAGTGGGGTATGAGGGGCCGCTTTTTCGGCCAAAAACAGGGGGAATCGAGCCCATGGCGCGCGCTTTCGTCTTTCCGGGACAGGGATCCCAGACTGTCGGCATGGGTGCCGACCTCGCCGCAGCCTTTGCCACGGCCAGGGACGTCTTTCACGAGGTCGACGAAGCGCTCAAGCAGAACCTCAGCAAACTTATGCGGGAAGGGCCGGAATCGGACCTGGTCCTGACCGAAAATGCCCAGCCGGCCCTGATGGCGGTCAGCGTGGCGGTCGTGCGCATCCTGGAAAAGGACGGCGGCAAGCCCCTGGCCAGCCTCGCGAGCCATGTCGCCGGCCATTCGCTCGGCGAGTATTCCGCGCTGGCGGCCGCGGGGTCGCTGCAGCTTGCCGATGCCGCCCGCCTGCTGAAGCTGCGCGGCCAGTCGATGCAGAAGGCAGTGCCGGTCGGTATCGGTGCCATGGCGGCGCTGCTGGGCATCGAACTGGAGCCGGCGCAAGAGGCCTGCAAAGAGGCCGCCCAAGGCCAGATCGTGGCGGTGGCCAACGACAATGGTGGTGGCCAGGTCGTGGTCAGCGGCCACAAAGAGGCGGTCGAGCGCACGATCGAGGCGGCCAAGGCCAAGGGCTGCAAGCGCGGCATGATGCTGCCGGTCAGTGCGCCCTTCCATTGCCCGCTGATGCAACCCGCCGCCGATGCCATGAAGGAGGCGCTGGAAAAAGTGTCGCTTGGCACACCGAGCGTGCCGCTGGTTTCCAACGTGCTCGCTTCGGAGATCACGAATCCTGCGAACATCAAGGTTCGGCTGGTAGAGCAGGTGACCGGCCTCGTGCGTTGGCGCGAGGGCGTGCAGTATATGAAGGCCAACGGGGTCGATACGCTGGTCGAATGCGGCACCGGCAAGGTTCTGTCGGGCCTGGTCAAGCGCATCGATCGCGACATGACCGGCCTGGCGCTCAACACGCCGGCCGATATCGAAGCCTTCCTCAAGACGGTCTAGGAGTTCTCGATGTTCGACCTCACAGGCAAAGCCGCGCTGGTCACCGGCGCGTCGGGCGGCATCGGCGGGGCGATCGCTCGCGCGCTGCACAGGCAGGGCGCCGTTGTGACGCTTTCCGGGACGCGCGCCGAGGCGCTGGAGGCGCTGAAGGCCGAATTGGGCGAGCGGGCGCACGTCGTGGTGGCCAAGATGGATGATCCGGCCGACATCGAGCGCCTGGCCAAGGAAGCCGAGGCGGCGATGGGCAAGATCGATATCCTGGTGAACAATGCCGGCATTACGCGGGAC
>CAYZQZ010000661.1:0-2054 GCA_964480235.1 uncultured Reyranella sp.
ACTATGTCGACGGCGGCCAGCTAAGGGACTTCGTCTCGGTCGACGACGTGGTCGATGTCACCCTGTGGTGCCTAGACAAGGGCCCGGCGCGCGGCTTGTTCAACGTCGGCACCGGCCAGGCGACCTCGTTCCGGGAGTTGATCGAGGCGCTGTTCGCCGCGGTCGGCCGCCCGCCCAACATCGAATACGTGCCGATGCCGGAGCAGCTCCGGGCACGCTATCAGTATTTCACGCAGGCGCCCATGGAAGCGGTGCGCGCGGCGGGTTACGCCAAGCCCTTCACGCCGGTGCCGCAGGCGGTGGCGAACTACGTGCGCTATCTCGGCGGCGAAGACCGGTATCGCTAGAACATCTGTTGCCGGGGCGAGTCACTCCAGCTACGCGCCTTCATCTCGGCTCAGCACTTAATCGCGCCACCGGAGTGGCGCGCCCCCGGCAAGGACGCTGAACAGCCGGTCAGCGCTCGCGCAGGCTGTCATGCACGTACTTGACCATCGGGGACAGCATGTAGCTCAGCACGGTGCGTGAGCCGGTGGCGCTTTCGACGGTGACCGCCATGCCGGGCGTCAGGTTCACCGGGTTGGAGTCGACCTGCATCTGGGTCTTGTCGAGCGAGATTCGGGCGGAATAGGCGAGGTCCTGGCCGGCGGGCTCGCTGGAGGCGTTGAGCGAGCCCTGGGAGCGGTCGTTGCGTTCGACCGGCTTGTCGCGCATCACGGCGTCACGCGAGATGCTGAGCACGGTGCCGTGCCGCATGCCGTAGCGCGTGAAATTGAACGTATCGATCTTGATCTGCGCCGGCATGCCTTCGGTGACGAAGCCGATGTCGCGGTTGGGGATGCGCGCCTCGACCTCAAGATGGCTGTCGAGCGGCACCACCGAGAGCAGCGCCTGGGCCGGCGTCACTACGCCGCCGATAGTATGGACGGCGAGCTGCTGGACCACGCCGTCGACCGGCGCGGTCAGGGTCTGCTGCTTGTGGCGCTGCTCGGCCTTGATCAGGTCCTCGCGCAGGCTGATGGCCTTGCGTTCGGCTTCGGCCAGTTCGGCGGCGCGGGTTCGGCGATATTCGGCGACTGCCTGGCCGCGGCCCTCGGTCAGCGCCGCGAGCGCGGCGGTAACCTCCTCGAAGCGGCGGCGCTGCACGGCGAGTTCGGATTTGGTCTCGTTCAGGGCCTGGATGGCCTCGAGATAGAGAAGCTTGGACCCCAGTTCCTTGTCGGCCAGCGACTTGCGGATGTTGACCCGCTGTTCGACGAACGGAATCGTGGTCTCGAGCTTGTTGATCGTGGCCTGGATGGTGACCTGCTCGGCCTCCTTCTGGGCGCGCTGGCGGTCGAGCGTCGCGAGCTTGGTGCGCTGCTCGATGAGCTGGCTGATCAGCAGCTGCCGCTGCATCTCCGACAGGGTGCGGTCGACGTCCTTCGGCGGATCGAAGCTGGCGGCCGGATCGTCGCTCTCGACCAGCGACGCCCGCAGGCGTGCCACGTCGAGGCGCGCGGCGAGCAGGTCGCCGCGCAGCCGGTCGCGTTCGGCGCGCGAGATGGTGGAATCGAGCTCGATCAGCGGGTCGCCTTCCTTCACCGTCTGCCCGTCCTTCACCAGGATCGCCTTGATCACGCTGGTCTCGAGCGGCTGGATCACCTTGGTGCCGCCGCTGGCGACGATGCGGCCCTGCGCGGTGGCGACGATGTCGATGCGGCCTAAGGCGGCCCACGTAAGCGTCAGCAGGAACAGCGCGATGATCGTGCCGCCCATCAGCCGTCCGATGGGCGAGGGCGGGGTCTCGACGATCTCGAGGGCGGCCGGCAGGAACTCGGTCTCCTGGCGGTCGCGGATGTCGCCGCCCGCCAGCCGCTTCAGCTTTTCAAGGAAGCCGGGGCCGCCCTTGCGGTCCTTGTGCTTCGGAGTCTTATCGGACTTCATGGAGGCCCGTCTGGAGGTTGTGAAGGGCGGCGTAGTGCCCGCGTTGCTGCACCAGCTGCTCGTGGTTGCCGTCCTCGACGATTCGGCCCTTCTGGATGGCGATGATGCGGTCGGCGCGGCGGATGGTC
>CAYZQZ010000662.1:0-2051 GCA_964480235.1 uncultured Reyranella sp.
GCTGCCAGCTCTTCAGCCATGGCTTCAAGCTGCTCTATTTCGGCGCGCTGATCGAGCAGGCGGGCCACGTCGAGCCGTGGTTCCTCGCCGTCGCCGTCGCCTCCTCGATGATCGGTACGTCGCTCGGCAAGCTCCTGCTCGAGCGGCTCAGCGACAGGCAGTTCCGCGTCTGGTCGAACCGGCTGATCACCGTGCTCGCCACCTACTATGTCGGTTACGGGCTCGTGCTGCTGACGGGTATCGCCTGAGCCGGGTGATCCCGTAAGATGGCGGCGTGCCCATTCCGCCAGGCTTCAAGGAGATCGACGTCGCGGGCTTCGCCGAGGCGAACGGCCCGTGGTTCGAGAAGCTCGAGGGTGACCGCCTGATCCGCGGATTCATGCCCGAGAAGCGCCACGCCAACTCGCTCGGCATCGTGCATGGCGGCATGCTGGCGGCCTTTCTCGATTCGGCGATGGGGACGGCGGTGTTCCACACGCTCGACCGCCGCGCCGTCACCCTGCGGCTGACGCTCGACTTCCTGGGGCCCGGCCGCATCGGCGACTGGCTGCAGGCCGAGGGCGAGGTGGTGAGCCACGATGAGCATGTGGCGCAGGTGCGGGGCCGTCTTTATGGTCCGCGCCATGAAGTGCTGGCCGGGTTGGGCGCTTTCGCGCTGCTGAGCCGCGCGCGCCAGCCGAGGAACCGAGGTTGAGTTTGTCTGAATCGAGCGTGCCCCCGTCGCGTGAATCTGAGTCGAGCGTCAACGAAGACAATCCGCCCGCAGGCTTTTTGAGGGTCGACTTCGACCGCGGCGGCCCGGCCACTTTCAACAGCCATGTCGGCACGATCTACTGCAAGCGCGGCGAGAAGGGCACGCGCGAGGAATTCGTGCTGGGCATCCGCGTGCGCCAGCACATGTGCAACCCGGCAGGCAGCCTGCATGGCGGCATGATGATGATGGTGGCCGACCTGGTCGGCACGATGGGCGGCGGCGCCCTGGCGGGTCTGCGCAAGTTCCTGCCGACCGTCAGCCTGACCTGCGATTTCGTGGCGCCGGCCAGGGTGGGCGATTGGGTCGAGGGACGGCCCGAGCTGGTGCGCCAGACGCGGTCGCTGCTGTTCACCAACATCTACCTGACGGTCGGCGAGGAGAAGATCCTGCGCGCCTCGGCGATCGCCAAGATCCCGTCGGGCGACGGCCCCGCGTTCGGCCGAGCCAGGCTAGACCGAAGCGCCGAAGTGGCTCCCAAGAGCCCGGCGCCCTGAGTCGGTGAGCCGCACGGTGCGGCCGCGGCGCAACCGCTCGGCCCAGCCCTTCTTGAAGAACGTGTCGGCGATCGCGGCCCCCAGTGCGCCGGAGATGTGCGGCCGCCGTTCGCTCCAGTCGAGGCACTGCCGCGCGAAGTGACGTGAGCCCGCGCGCTTTGCGCCCGCAAGATCGACGCCGATGCGTTGGCAGAAGAGCTCGCCGGAATCCGTGAGCTTCCAGTCGCGCGGGCCCTTGGGCTCGAGATGGCCGTGCTGGGTCAGCGAGTCGGTGACGGCGATGCCGACCTGGCCCGCGAGATGGTCGTAGCAGGTGCGGCAGAAGCGGAGATCCGGATCGCGCCGCCAGGCGGCGGTCTTCGAGGCCGGCGCGGCACGCTGGCCGGCGAGCGCCATCAGCGATTCGATGGCATGCGCCACCTCGGGCGAGGCGAGCCGGTAGAAGCGGTTGCGCCCCTGGGCGCGGGCAGCCAGCAGGTTGGCCTCGACCATGCGCGAGAGATGACCGCTCGCGGTCTGGGCCGTGACGCCGGCGGTGAGGGCGAGTTCGGACGCGGTGTGGGCGCGGCCGTCCATCAGCAGCTGCAGCATGGCGGCGCGCGCCGGGTCGCCCATGAGGGCGGCGACTTCGGACAGGGCGTTGACGGTCAGCATGGAGTGGACTCTAGGCTCGCGCGCGCGACCTCGCCACGTCCAATAGTTCGGTGACAGCCGAAGGATTGCCTTGTGGCGGGATCATCGCCACTTGGGATTGGCGATGGCGAGCTTGTCGGCAAGGGTGGCGTCGAGATGGGCCATCAGCC
>CAYZQZ010000663.1:0-2044 GCA_964480235.1 uncultured Reyranella sp.
TCGATCAGCGCGCCGAAATAGAGCAGCTTGAAGCCATGGCTGAAGAGCTGGCAGCACGCCTTGGTGGCGATGATCTGCTTGCGCTCCAGCGACGAGCGCAAAAACATGGTGTCGAGCAGCGGTCCGGTCACGCCGGTCACCAGCATCAGCATCATCGAGAACACGCCGGTACCGAACACCTGGGACGGTCCGAAGGTCCGCGGCATCACCTTGTCGGGGATCGCCCGCACGATGAAGGGCGAGAGGCCGAGCATGACCATCGCGATCGCCTTGTCCGGCACCCAGAGCGTGATCGACCACAAGGCGACCGACACCAGGTTGCCGGCAATGCTGAAGCCCATGATCTTCCACTCGATGTGACGCCACCACAGCACCGCCCGCCAGCCGTTGGAGGCCATCTGGGTCACCGCGTGCAGCACCATCGCGGTGGGCAGCGGGAAGATCACCAGAAGGACGCCGATCAGGATCAGCCCGCCTGCCATGCCGAACACGCCGGAAAGGAGGGCGGTCCCGATCATCAGCGCGGACAGGGAGAAGGCGAGCAGGGCGGTCATGGCCGGACCGTAGAAGCCGCTCTTCCAGTGTTCAAATATATGATAAGTTACGCCTCCATATCGGATACATATCCATGGAACTGCGCCACCTCCGCTACTTCGTCGCCGTGGCCCATGAAGGCCACATCACCCGCGCCGCCGAGAAACTGCACATCCAGCAGCCGCCGCTCAGCCAGCAGATCCGGGCCCTGGAGCGCGAGGTCGATGCCGCCCTGTTCGTGCGACATCCGCGGGGCGTCAGCCTGACCGACGCCGGCCGCTCGTTCCTGGCCGACGCCGAGGCGATCCTGGCCCAGGCCGAGCATGCCAAGATCCGCGCCCGCCGCACCGCGCGCGGCGAGGTCGGCCGCATCGCCGTGGGCTTCACGACGTCGGCGCCGTTCCATCCGCTGGTGGCGCGCGCGATCCGCGAGTTCCGCGCCAAGCGCCCCGATGTCTCCTTCGTGCTGGAGGAGAGCGGCTCGGGCGACATGATGAGCGGCCTGCGCGACGGACGTCTCGACGTGGCCTTCATCCGTTCCGGCCTGGTCGATCCCGAAGGCATAACCGTGCATGCGCTGCTGCAGGAAGACACCGCCGCCGCCTTCCCTGCCCGCCATCCGCTCGCCAAACGAGCCCATCTCACCCTGAAGGACCTCGCCGATGAGACCTTCATTCTCTATCGCCGGCCCGACGGGCGCGGGCTCTACGACGTCATCATCGCCGCCTGCAGCGAAGCGGGTTTCAGCCCGCATGTCGGCCAGGAAGCGCCGCGCATCGTCTCGACGCTCAACCTGGTGGCAGCGGGCCTCGGCATCACCATCGTGCCGGCCTCGCTCAGCCGTCTTCCGCTGGAAGGAGTCATCTACAAGCCGCTGAAGGGCAAGCCCGCCCTCAAGGTTCCGCTCGACCTCGCCTGCCGGCGGGACGAGCGCTCGGCCGCGACTCTTGGCTTCATCGATCTCGTGCGCCGCCTGCCCTCATGATCGTCCAGCGATGATCAGGACAATCGGCCATTCCAATCACCCGATCGAGAAGTTCATCGATCTGCTGGTGCGCGGCGGCGTGGCACTGCTGGTCGACGTGCGCTCGATGCCGTACTCGCGCCGCTTTCCACACTTCAGCCGCGAGCGGCTGCAGAAAAGCCTGGCCGAAGCCGGCATCGACTATGTCTGGGAGGGCGAGTCGCTCGGCGGCATGGCCAAGGGGATCAAGAGCTACAACGAAGCCGCCGCACGGCCCGAGTTCAAGGCCGCCCTCGATCGCGTGATCGAGACCGCCGCCGAGACGCCGCTCTGCCTGATGTGTGCCGAGAAGGAGCCGCTGGACTGCCACCGTACCGTACTGGTGTCGCGGCGCCTCGCCGAGCGCGGCGCGGCGGTCGAGCATCTGCTGGCCGACGGGACGGTGCGTGCACATGCCCAGGTGGAAGAAGCCCTGCTGACGAAAGCCGGTGCGGACCTGTTCGATGACCGGGCCACGCTGCTGGCGCAGGCCTACGATGCGCGCGA
>CAYZQZ010000664.1:0-2043 GCA_964480235.1 uncultured Reyranella sp.
AGAACGCCGAGCTGATCCGCATCTCGAGGCAACTGGTCCTGCTCAAGGACGACGTACCCGTCCCGGTCGATCCGGATTCCTTCGACAAGAAGCGGCCCGACCCCAACGTGCTGCTGCCGTGGCTGGAACAGCAGGGCTTCAACAGCCTGTTGCCCAAGTATCGCAAGGAGCTCGGCGAGGCGACCGATCCGGTGGCGCCACCGGCCGCGCCAGCAAAGCCCGCCGCGCCAGCGGATCAAAAGCCGGCGCCGGCGGCGCGGCCGAAGTCCAACCAGCCCTTCACCGCTGCCGACTACGAACTGATCACCGAAGAGAGCCAGCTCGACGACTGGATCGCCGAGGCGACAAAGGCCGGCGTCGTGGCCTTCGACTGCGAGACCGATGCCCTCGATGCCAACAATGCCGGCCTGGTCGGCATATCGCTCGCCCTGCTCGAGGGCCCGTGGGG
Organism: uncultured Reyranella sp.; assembly: GCA_964480235.1. GTDB lineage: Bacteria > Pseudomonadota > Alphaproteobacteria > Reyranellales > Reyranellaceae > Reyranella. Next base: position 449 of record CAYZQZ010000664.1, read on the forward strand.
CAACGTCAATTCGCACAAGCGGCGCGCGGCCTATCTGCCGCTTGCCCATCGCGCGCCGGGCGGCGAAGCCCAGGGTACGCTCGATCTCGGCGGCGGCGATGCGGCAGGTGGAGACGGCAGGCTGCTGCCGAACCAGCTGCCGCTCAAGAAGGCGGTCGCCAAGCTCAGGCCCCTGCTGGAAGACCCGGCGGTGCTGAAGGTCGGACAGAACATCAAGTACGACATGGGTGTGTTCCGCCGCCACGGCATCGAGATCGCGCCGGTCGACGACACGATGCTGATCTCTTTCGTGCTCGACGCCGGCAAGCACAATCACGGCATGGACGATCTCGCCGAACGCTACCTGCAGCAGCAGACGATCAAATTCTCCGACGTCGCGGGCTCGGGTGCCAAGCAGGTGAGCTTCGACCGGGTGCCGATCGACAAGGCGCGCGACTACGCCGCCGAGGATGCCGACGTCACCCTGCAGCTCTGGGCGCGCTTCAAGCCCCGGCTGGCGGCCGAGCACATGGTCTCGGTCTACGAGACGATCGAGCGGCCGCTGATCCCGGTGCTGCTCTCCATGGAACAGGCCGGCATCAAGGTCGACGCGCCGCTGCTGGTGAGGCTCAGCGCCGATTTCGAGAAGCGCCTGGGCGAGCTCGAGCGCGAAATCCACAAGATCGCCGGACGCGAGTTCAACGTCGGCTCCCCCAAGCAGCTGGGCGAGATCCTGTTCGACGAACAGAAGCTGCCCGGCGGCAAGCGCTCCAAGAACGGTTCGTGGGTGACCGATGCGTCGGTTCTGGAAGAACTGGCCAATGGGGGCCATCCGCTGCCGGTGAAGATCCTCGAACACCGCCAGCTCGCCAAACTCAAGGGCACCTACACCGACGCGCTGGTGCGCGAGCTCGACGCCAAGACCGGCCGCGTCCACACCTCCTATCACATGACCGGCGCGGCCACCGGTCGGCTCGCCTCGACCGATCCCAACCTGCAGAACATCCCGGTGCGCACCGAGGAGGGCCGCAAGATCCGCGAGGCCTTCATCGCCGAGAAGGGCTGCAAACTCCTGAGCGCCGACTATTCGCAGATCGAGCTCCGGCTGCTGGCGCACGTGGCCGACATCGCCTCACTGAAGGAGGCCTTCGCGCGCGGCGACGACATCCATGCCATCACCGCCTCGGAGATGTTCGGCGTGCCGGTCAAGGGCATGGACCCGCAGGTCCGACGCCGCGCCAAGGCGATCAATTTCGGCATCATCTACGGCATCTCGGCCTTCGGCCTCGCCAACCAGCTCGGCATCGGTCAGCCCGAGGCACGCGACTACATCGCCAAGTACTTCCAGCGCTATCCGGGCATCCGCGACTACATGGAGACGACCAAGGACTACGCGCGCAAGAATGGTTACGTGAAGACGCCGTTCGGACGGAAGATCCACCTGAGATACATCAACGAGAAGAACCAGGGCATGCGCGCCTTCTCGGAGCGTGCCGCGATCAACGCCCCGCTGCAGGGCGGCGCCGCCGACATCATCAAGCGGGCGCTGATTCGCCTTCCCGGCGCGCTCGCCGCCGCCCGGCGCAAGGCCACGATGCTGATGCAGGTGCACGACG
>CAYZQZ010000665.1:0-2035 GCA_964480235.1 uncultured Reyranella sp.
GCCTCGACGATGTTGTAGTCGAACTTTTCGCGGTCGGCGATCGTGCGGAATATCGCGAAGTACCGCACCTGCTCCACCCGCCCCGGCCGAGCGTCCGCGCGCATGCGGCCGTCGCTCGGCCAGCCGGTCTCGCCGATCACGATCTTCTTGCCCGGGAAGCGAGCCTGCACCTTCTTGTAGATGTCGGCGATGTGCTTCTCGATACGCAGGGTGCCATCGGGTTCGCGGCGGTCCAGTCCGATCGGCTCGTCCTCCCAGTACGGCAGGAGGTGAATGGTGATGATGTCGACTTCGTCGGCGAGCTGGGGGTTGCGCAGCCAGAACTCCCAGACATCGGCGTAGGTGACCGGCTGCTTGACCCGCTGCTTGACCTGCCGGATGTAGCCGCGCAGCTGGTTCGCCGTCAGGTCCTTGCGCAGCAACACCTCGTTGCCGACGATCACCCGCTCGATCGTGTCGGGATACTTGTTGGCATGATTGATCAGCAGGTTGATCTGCTCGAGGTTTTCCTTGTCATTGTCGTTCAGCCACGCGCCGTGCCAGACCTTCAGGCCATACTTGCCCGCACGCTGCGGCACGGTCTCGAGATTCTCCCCGGCCGAATAGGTGCGGACCGCCCTCACCTTGCCCTGCAGGCGCTGCAGGTCCTGCTCGATCTGCTGGGGCGTGGGAAAGGTGCGGGTAAGCGGGCTCTGGCCGGGCCGGTAGGGCGCGAACGATACGCTCTGCAACGGCTGGCTCGTCCAGCCGGCGATCTCCACCGGGCGGTTGGGCCACCACCACCACAACAGGTTCAAGGCAGCCACGGCCACGAACGCGGCCAGCGCCGTCAGTGCTCGCATGCGGGCTTTTTAGCAGGATGCCGGGGCCGTTCCACTGCGCTGCGAGAGAGCCTTGTGGATGCCCCTCTCCGCCCCAGAGGCCTCAGATCGCCCCGCGCTGCACGCCGGCGATCGCCTGCCGCACGATTTGGTGGCCGCGGAACAGCACGGCTTCCTTCCAGTCCTCGGTCTCCGGGTAGAATTGGCGGCGCATGGCGGCGCGAATCGGCGCGGCCTCCTTGCCCAGGGGGTCGCCGTACTTGTGGAGCCAATGGTCGGCACGGAAGGCCCGCTGGCAGCTCTCGCGGTCGAACGTGCCGTACTCCAGGGTGCACATCGTAAGGCGCGTCTGCGGCTCCTGCAGGACCCGATTGAGCCCGTAGTGCCCAAGGCCATCGCGCGCGGCCGACTGGGTCTGGCCACGCTTGGATTCGGTCACCGACTCGCCCCAGAACGCCCGCACCCGCCGCGAGCCGGAGGAGTCGACGTCGTAGTGCGTTATCGGCTCGCCGTAGCCATAGGGGCCGAGGCCGGTATGAAAGTCGACCACGGCCACGTCGCTGCGGCCCTTCAGGTACTTGTCGGCGATGGCATGCAGCGTGCGATTGGCCCAGGACGGGCCGCCGCCACCGAAGAACATGCCGTCGGCATGGGTGAACTGACCGGCCGACATCGCGGCGAAATAGGCGCGATCGCCCACCTTCTTTCTGTACTCCGTCAGCTTCGCGTCGGCTGCCGCAATCGAGTTGGGTCCGAAATCCTTCGGGATCAGGAAATCATGAATCTCCTCGTAGCCCTTGTTGATCGGATAAGGCTTGGTGTGATCGACATAGTTGCGGTTGAGGTCGTTCCCCTCCTCCGTCACGCGTCGCGTCCAACAGAAGCCGTAAGGATTTATGGCGTGCACCATCAGCACGGCCGTGCCCGCCGGCAACCCCGCGGCACCCACCGCCGTCAGCCAGTCGACCTGGAAGCCCGATCCGCAATAGCCTTCCGCGCCATGCGTGCCGGAGACAGCCACGACGATCCTGCTGGCATCGTCGGGGCCCAGTCGCGCGACATCGGTCGATAGCGCCTCGCCGTTCGGCCCCTTGGTCGGATTGTCATAGCGTTGGGTCGCTGCGCCCGCGATGCGGGCGGCGGCCAGGAACTTCTCGCGCGCCTCGCTGTACGTGGCGGCGAAGGACTGGGTCTGCATGAGCCTCTCTCAGGTT
>CAYZQZ010000666.1:0-2011 GCA_964480235.1 uncultured Reyranella sp.
GAGCCCGGTAATGGCCTCGGTCACCGGATGCTCGACCTGCAGACGGGTGTTCATTTCCATGAAGTAGAAGCTGCCGTCCTGGTTGGCGATGAACTCGACGGTGCCCGCCCCGACATAGCCGATCGCCTTGGCCGCAGCGACGGCGGCCTCGCCCATCGATTTGCGCCGCGCCGGATCCATGCCCGGTGCCGGCGCTTCCTCGATCACCTTCTGATGGCGACGCTGGATCGAGCAGTCGCGCTCGAACAGATAGACGCAGTCGCCGTGGCCGTCGGCAAAGACCTGAATTTCGATGTGGCGCGGCCGGGTCAGGTACTTCTCGACCAGCACATGGTCGTCGGCAAACGACGCCTTGGCCTCGCGCTTGGCGCCCTCGAGCGCATCCTTGAACTTATCCGCCGCCTCGACCACGCGCATGCCCTTGCCGCCGCCACCGGCCGCAGCCTTGATCAGCACCGGGAAGCCGATCCGTGCAGCCTCCCTGGCCAGCAGGTCGGGCGACTGGTCATCACCGTGATAGCCCGGCACCAACGGCACCTTGGCCTTTTCCATGATCTTCTTGGCTTCGCTCTTGGAGCCCATGGCGCGGATCGCCGAGGGCGGCGGGCCAATGAAGACGACGCCTGCCTTGGCACAGGCATCGGCGAAGCCGGCATTCTCCGACAGGAAGCCGTAGCCCGGATGGATTGCCTGCGCGCCCGTCCTCCTGGCCGCGTCGAGGATCTTGTCGACCACGAGATAACTCTCGCGCGCCGCCGAGCCGCCGATATGCACCGCCTCGTCGGCCATCGCGACATGGCGGGCGCCGGCATCGGCGTCGGAATAGACGGCGACGGTCTTGATGCCGAGCCGTCGCGCGGTCTTGATCACGCGGCAGGCGATCTCGCCACGGTTGGCGATCAGAATCTTGCTGAACATCTCAAACGGCCCATTTCGGCTTGCGCTTGGCGAGGAACGCCTGCATGCCCTCCGAGGCATCAGGGGTAACGCATTGGTTGGCGACGTGTCCGCCCAGCAGGTCGGCGGCGCTGGAATCGTGCGGCAGGGCGTTGACCTCGGTGATCAGCTTCTTGACCAGGGTCTGGACGGTCGGCGCCCCGAGCTTCAGCTCGGACGCCAGGGTGGCGACCGTGGCATCGAGCTCCGCCGCGGCCACGACCTGATCGACCAGACCGATTCGCAGTGCCGTGGCGGAATCGAAGATGCCGCCATGCATCAGGAGCTGCCGCGCGAGGCGAGGCCCGACTGCCTCGATGAGCACCGGTATGGCGATCGCGGCCAACAGGCCGTTGCGTACCGACGTCAGTCCGAACCGCGCGTTGGAAGCGGCCACCGCGAAATCGCAGGCCAGCATCAGCCCGACGCCGCCGCCCACCGTCGCGCCGTGGACGCGGGCGATCGAGGGCTTGGGAAAGTCGTAGATCGCCTGTACCGCCCCCATCATCGCGTCGGCACCGGCATGGCGCGTGATGGCGTCGAGTTCGGGCCAGGTCAGCACCCAGTTGAAATCGCCACCTGCCGAAAAGGCGCGACCTTCGGCAGCCAGCACCATGACCCGCACGGACTCGTCGGCGGCGAATGCCTCCACCGTGTCGCGAATGGCGCGTGCCGTATCGGCGTCGAACGAATTCATGGCCTCGGGCCGGTTGAGCCGGAGGGTGGCCACGCCGGCCTCTATGCTGGTCAGGACGGTGTCGGACATTGCGCCATCACATCCGGAAGACGCCGAACTTCGAAGGTCCGATCGGCGCGTTCATCGCCGCCGAAAGACCCAGCCCCAGCGCCATGCGCGTGTCGACCGGATCGAGAATGCCATCGTCCCAGATCCGCGCGGTTGCATAGTACGGATGGCCCTCGCGGTCGTAGGCCTCGCGCACCGGCTGCTTGAACTTCTCTTCTTCTTCCTTGGCCCAGGTGCCTCCCTTGGCCTCGATATTGTCCCGCCTCACCGTAGCCAGGACCGACGCCGCCTGCTCGCCGCCCATCACCGAGATCCGGGCAGTGGCCCACA
>CAYZQZ010000667.1:0-2004 GCA_964480235.1 uncultured Reyranella sp.
CAGGCCTTCACCCGCCGCGGCGAGCTCAACCTTCGCAATGTCCGGCATCGCGACGATCCGCGTCCGATCGACGACAAATGCGGCTGCCCCGCTTGTCGCGACCACAGTCGTGCCTATCTTCATCACCTGATCCGCAGCGACGAGATCCTCGGGCTGATGCTGCTGACCTGGCACAATCTTCACTATTACCAGGACATCATGCGCGGCCTGCGCGGCGCCATCGAGGCCGGCACGCTCGGCCCGTGGATTGCCGCATTCGAAAGCGAGCAAGCGTCGGGTGACATTCCACCCCTGTAATGGAGGCGAGTACGTGCCGAACGAGGCCTTGACCGTGGTCGACATGCAGAACGACTTCTGCGACGGCGGAGCGCTGGCGGTACCCGGCGGCAACGCCATCGTGCCGCTGGTCAATCGTCTGATCGGCCGCCACGACCACGTCGTGCTGACGCAGGACTGGCATCCGGCGGGCCATGCCTCGTTCGCCGGCTCGTGGAAGGACGCCGAACCTTTCAGCGTGGCCAAGTTCTCCTACGGGCCGCAGACCCTGTGGCCGGCGCATTGCGTGCAGGGCACGCCGGGTGCCGATTTCCATCCCGAACTCAACACCGCCAAGGCCCAGCTCGTGCTGCGCAAGGGCTATCACCAGGGCATCGATTCCTACTCGGCGTTCCGCGAGAACGACCGCATGACCCGCACCGGCCTCGACGGCTACCTCAAAGCGCGCGGCTTCACGCGCCTGGTGTTCTGCGGCCTGGCACTCGACTACTGCGTCGCCTGGTCGGCCATCGACGCCCGCCAGGCGGGCTTCGACGTCGCCGTCGTCCAGGAGGCGACAGCCGCCATCGATCTCGACGGCAGCAAGAAGCGCATGCTGGCCGAGATGCGCCAGGCCGGGATCAATCTCAACGCGGTAGCTTGACGCTCTAGAGGCCCGCGGGGCCAAAGCGCGGCAGGGGACTGATGCCCGCAACGATTGTCTTGAAATCTATTGCGATAAATGCCATATTGGCTGCGCTACCGCTCGACGGCAGAACTGTGTCCGAGGTCGACAACACTACAATTCCAAGGAGACTCAAGAATTATATAATTCTTTAGAAGGCGCCAGAACTTGCGTATCGTGGCGAAAAACGCAGACACCGCAAGGACTTGAGCCGATTAAAGAGTTATTTAGAGATATTTCGAGGGGTTGGGGACCCCGGTCTGCGCAGTTTGCGCACCCGGTAGCGAGAGCCGCTTCACGCCTCCGGCTCGTCCGACGTCGATTAGAGCTTGGCGAAGGAGGCATCGGCTTCGTCTCATGCGGGCCAACGCCAAACCCGATTCCTCCGGAGGATTTTTTGTTCGTCGCCGTTCGTTGCAGTGACTTTCCGCACTTTCCGCTGGTGCGCTACCCCTCCCGGCAGACGAATTTCCGGCAGCGCGCCTCTCCCCCTCACCAGTCGCTCTCGGCCGACTCTCTGTGCCGACGTTGCGCGCACCAATAGTCGGATGGTTACCTGAAGTGACCGTTAGATTCCCGTCAGACTAACGGGAACTCGAGATGGCCACCCCACATCTTGTGTCGGCGAGCCCTTCTAGACGCGCTCCAGCGCCAGCGCGATGCCCTGGCCGACGCCGATGCACATGGTGCAGAGCGCGCGCTTGCCGCCGGTGGCCTCGAGCTGGTTGAGCGCGGTGATCATCAGGCGGCCGCCCGAGGCGCCGAGCGGATGGCCGAGCGCGATCGCGCCGCCGTTGGGGTTCACGTTCTCGGCGTCGTCCGCCAGGCCGAGCTGGCGCAGCACGGCGAGCGCCTGGGCGGCGAACGCCTCGTTGAGTTCGATCGTGTCGAAGTCCCTGATCGTCATGCCGAGCTTGGCCAGCAGCTTCTGCGTCGCCGGGACCGGGCCGATGCCCATCACCCGCGGCGGCACGCCGGCCGACACCGCGCCCAGGATCCGCGCGCGCGGCGTCAGGCCGTTGGCCTTCGCGGCGGCTTCGGAGGCGATGATCATGGCGCAGGCG
>CAYZQZ010000668.1:0-1996 GCA_964480235.1 uncultured Reyranella sp.
GCATCCGGCACTGGGTCGCCTTCCACGGCATCTCGATCAATGTCGAGCCCGACCTTGCCCACTACGCCGGCATCGTGCCCTGCGGCATCGCTGATCACGGCGTGACGTCCCTGGCCGATCTCGGCCTGACCACGACCCTGGCCGATCTCGACATGGCCCTGGCCGAGACCTTCGCGGAGGTCTTCGGACCGGGCACGGGCTCCTCCGTCGCGACCCTGCGCGCCGACAGCACACGGGCGGTCAGTTCGACTCCCTGAAACGTCACCTGCAGCAGTTCGGGCCGCCTGGCCGACGCCGGCAGGTCCGGGCGCCAGACGACGCGGCGTTTCCAGAAGCGGCCCTTGGCGGCGGCATCCTGGCTGTTCTGCCGGGCCGTTCCCAGGAACAGGTGATCGGGTTCGATGCACGCGCGCACATCGCAGCGATGGCAGACATAGAGGCCCGACGGGATCTCGCCGTGCCGGGCGAACCAGGCGGCGCGATGGGCGTACCAGGTCCGCCTGTCACAGCGCAGCATGCCGTAGCCGGTCGGCGCCAGCGTTCCTGCCCATAGGAGACAGCCGGTCGCGGGGTCACGGACGCTGCGGTGATCGAGACGCTGCTGCAGCGTCCAGCCGCGGGCGCTGCGCGGCGGAGAGATCGCGGGCATCGCGCGAGTCTAGAGGCGAGGCCCTCGCCCACCTATTTTGGTGCTTTATTCGGTCGGCTTTGGTGCTTTATTCGGTCGGCAGGCGCGAGAAACCTTGCGGCAGCACATCGAGATCGACCGGATCGACGTCGATCTCGTCGACCCGCGCGAGCAGAGGCCCTCGCCGGCAGGCCTCGATCATCTGGCCGACGGCCGTTTCGTCGCCGACGACCAGCGCCTCGACGGCGCCGTCCGAGCGGTTGCGCACCCAGCCGGTGAGGCCGAGCCGCTGGCCGGTCTGGAGAGCCCAGTCGCGAAACCCCACGCCCTAGACCCGTCCCGTGATGGTGAGCCGGGCCTGCAGCGCCACGGCCGTCTACGCGAACTCGAGGATCTTCTGGTCGACCCGGAGGCTGTCGCCCGCCTTGGCGTGCAGCACCTTGATCGTGCCGTCGCGCGCAGCGCGCAGCACGTTCTCCATCTTCATCGCCTCGACGACGGCCAGCGCCTCGCCCGCCTTGACGTCCTGTCCCTCGTGGACCGCGACCGAGGCGAGCAGGCCCGGCATCGGCGAGAGCAGGAACTTCGAGGTGTCGGGCGCGGCCTTGACCGGCATCTTGGCGTAGAGTTCGGCCTGGCGCGGCGTCAGCACCAGCGCCTCGGCCTGGCCGCCTTCGTGAATGAGGCGCCAGCCCGAGCCCACGGCATCGACCTGCACCACCATGGGCTCGCCGTCGACCTTGGCATGCACCAGCGGTTCGCCCGGCGCCCAGTCGGCCTCGACGGCAAGCTTGCGGCCGCCGGTCTCGATGGTGAAGGACGAGCCAATGCCGGTCACGGTCATCTCGATCGGCTGGCGGTTCAGGACCACGACGCGCGCGCCCTGGTGCAGGCCGACGCGCTCGGTGCGCAGGCGCTCGACGACGGCGGCGACCGCCGCCAGCACGACGGGATCCTTGGGTGGCAGGTGCGCCGCGGTGAATCCGCCCTTGAATTCCTCGGCGATGAAGTTGGTCGTGAGCCTGCCGGCGCGGAAGCGCGGGTGCGCCATCAGCGCGGCGAGGAACGGCACGTTGTGCGAGACGCCCCGGACATAGAACTCGTCGAGCGCGCGGCGCATGCGGTCGATCGCGTCGTTCCGCGTCTTTCCGTAGGTGCAGAGCTTGGCGATCATCGGGTCGTAGAACATCGAGATCTCGCCGCCCTCGTAGACGCCGGAATCGACGCGCACATCGGGACCGGGGGCCGGCTCGCGGTACTTAACGAGGCGCCCCGTGGAGGGCAGGAAATTGCGGTACGGGTCCTCGGCATAGAGGCGCGCTTCGACCGCCCAGCCCTTGAGCTGAACGTCCTTCTGCTCGAACGGCA
>CAYZQZ010000669.1:0-1993 GCA_964480235.1 uncultured Reyranella sp.
CATCGAGAAGCTCGTGGCCCAGGGCCAGACTCCGGTCGGTTCCACGCCGGAGGAACTGTCCAAGGTCCTGGTACGCGAGACGCCGATCTGGGCCGAGCTGATCCGGCAGTCCGGCGCCAAGGTCGAGTAGGGAGCAGGGTATGAGTGACGTGCGGTCTGCCTACGATCTCAAGCCACCGACCTACAATGCCAAGCTGACCGAGGTCGGCCGGGGCACGCCGATGGGCGAGCTGCTGCGCCGCTACTGGCATCCGGTCGGCATGAGCGCCGATGCCGGCGCGACGCCAAGGGCGGTGAAGATCCTCGGCGAGGAACTGATTCTCTTCCGCGACGGCAAGGGCCGGCCAGGCCTGGTCTATCCGCGCTGCTGTCACCGCGGCACGACCCTCTACTACGGCAAGATCGAGGAGGAGGGCATACGCTGCTGCTATCACGGCTGGCTGTTCGACGTGGAAGGCCAGTGCGTCGAGATGCCGGCCGAACCCGAGCCGCGCGGCGCGCAGTGCCAGCGGGTGAGGCAGCCCTGGTACCCGGTCGAGGAGCGCTACGGCCTGCTCTTCGCCTATCTCGGTCCGCCGGCCAGGAAGCCGGTGCTGCCGCGCTACGAATGCCTGGAATTGATGGGACCGGGCGAGTTCGTCGAAGCCGACGATTCCTCGATCGGCAGCGGCGGCATCCAGATCGCGCCCTGCAACTGGCTGCAGCACTTCGAGAATGTGGTCGATCCCTATCACGTGCCGATCCTGCACGGCAGTTTCTCCGGCCCGCAGTTCGTACAGATGATGAACGCCTTTCCCAAGGTCAAGTTCGAGTACGGCCCGCTGGGCGTGAAGGCGATTTCCGTCCGTCCGGGCCCCGACGGCAAGTCTTTCCGCCGCGTCACCGAAGCGGTGATCCCGACCCTGCGCGTCGTGCCCAACCCGCAGGTGGCGCAGTACGGCATGGTCGAATCGATCGGCTGGACGGTGCCGATCGACGACACGCACTACCGCATCTACGTCGCCGGCAGGGTCAGGGAGAAGGGCGCACTCGCCAAGTTCAAGTCGCGCTACAATGGCAAGGCCTGGGCCGACCTCACGCCCGAGGAACACCAGCAATTTCCCGGCGACACCGAGGCGCAGGTCGGCCAGGGGCCGATCACCTTCCATTCGGAAGAGCACCTGATGTCGACCGACCGCGGCATCGCCATGCTGCGGTTGATGCTGCAGAACCAGGTCGACATCGTCGCCAAGGGCGGCGACCCGGTCGGCGTCGCTTTCACGGAAAGGGACGCCTACGTGAAGTTCGAGGCCGGGCAGTTCCTCGAGAACTGACGCCGCGGGCTCTAGCGGCCCGCCTGGCCGAACTTCCGCCGTCGCTCGTCGCCGATCGCGAGCAGTCGCTCGCGATCCTCGGGCCGGACGCGATTGTAGCGCTCGCGCCATTCCGGATCGTTCTTCCATTCGAACGCCGCGCGCACGGTCGTGCGCGGCCCCGGCGCCGTCTCCAGCAGCGAAAGCGCGTCGCGCACCATCGCTTCCTGCATGGAAGCGTTCCACGGATGCCCGCACGGATTGCCCAGCGGGAAGTCGGCGTAGTGGAAGCGCGGCACGCCGCAATGCTCGACGATGTCGAGGGCGGACCCCATCATCACGGTGGGAAGGCCGTTGGCTTCGAGGTATCGGGCGACCAGGCTCACGGACTGGTGGCAGACGGGTCAAAGCGCCGCGAGCAATACGGCGTCGACCCCGTCCTCGCGCAATCGCTTCAGGATTTCCGGCGCGTCGTGTTCGCTGGTCTTGCGGTGGCTGTAGTCGGTCGGGGCGCCGTGGAAGCGCGGCGCCAGCGCCCCGACGAAGCCTGCCGCAACCAGCCGCTTCATGGCGTCGATCGGCAGGAACGTCTCGCGATCGTCGGTGTGGGTCGCTTCCTTGTCCCAGGCGAGATCGGTGTCGAAGCGGGTCGGCGGGTTCGCGACCTCGCCCGACCACACCTGCTTGCGGTTTTTGGCGTC